>JAUSBQ010000049.1 GCA_030651965.1 Pseudolabrys sp.
TCAACAAACCGCCGGAAAAGCCGCCGGAAAAGATGGCCGACGCCAAGCCGGCGCCATTGCCGCCGAGAAAGCCGCCGCTGCCGAAGCCGCCGCAGAAGCAGCCGGAATTCAACCCGGACAAGATCGCTGCGCTTCTCGACAAGCGCGATCCGACCCGCAAATCGCTGACCGGCGCCGAGATGAATTCGGCGCCCTCGCTCGGCACCGCCTCCGGCGCCGCGGCGCAACTGTCGCAATCGGAAATCGACGCGCTGCGCGCGCGGCTTTACGCGCTGTGGAATCCGCCGGCCGGCGCGCAGGACGCCAGCCAGGTCCAGATCATGATCCGCATCCGGTTCAAGCGTGACGGCACGCTGGCGGCCGGGCCGCAGGTGATCACCAGCGGCAGCGGCCCGGTGTTCAATGCCATGCGCGATAGCGCGGTGCGCGCGGTGCTGGTCGGCCAGCCTTATACGATGCTGCGTCCCGAACACTACGAGACCTGGCAGGAAATCGACTTCGTTTTCGACAGCAGCAAAATGTTCAGCGACATTCCGGTGAGACGATAATGATCGACAACAAATTTGTTATGGATCGCCGCCGCCTTCTGCTCGGCGCCGGCGCAGGCGCACTGGCCGGTTCATTGCCGGTGCTGATGCCGCGCAAGGCAGGAGCCGCCTTGCGGGTGGAAATCACCCAGGGCAATCCGCAACCGATGCCGATCGCGCTGCCCGACTTCGTCGCCGGTTCGCCGGCCGAAACCGAGATCGCGCGCAACGTCACCTCGATCATCACCGGCAACCTGCAACGCAGCGGGTTGTTCGCGCCGATCAATCCGGCGGCCTATACCGAGAAGATCACCAACTCCGACACCGTGCCGCGTTTCGCCGACTGGCGCGTCATCAACGCCCAGGCGCTGGTGACCGGCCGCATGACCCGGCAGGCCGACGGCAGGCTGAAGGCCGAGTTCCGGCTGTGGGACGTGTTCGCGGGCCAGCAGCTCGACGGCAAGCAGTACTTCACGACACCGGACAATTCGCGCCGCATCGCGCACATCATCTCGGATGCGATCTATCAGACGCTGACCGGCGAGAAGGGCTATTTCGACAGCCGCATCGTCTTCGTCGACGAGACCGGGCCGAAGGAACGGCGCATCAAGCGCCTGGCGCTGATGGATCAGGACGGCGCCGGCACGCGCTATCTGACGCGCGGCGACGATCTGGTGCTGACGCCGCGCTTCAATCCATCGACGCAAGAGATCACCTATATGTCCTATGGGCAGTCCGATCCGCGCGTCTATCTCTTGAACATCGAAACCGGCCAGCGCGAGATCGTCGGCAATTTTCCCGGCATGACGTTTGCACCAAGGTTCTCGTCGGACGGCCAGCGCGTCATCATGAGTTTGCAGCAGGGCGCCAACTCGAATCTGTTCGTGATGGATCTGCGCTCGAAGCAGACGACGCGGCTCACCGATACGCCGGCGATCGACACCGGCCCGTGCTATTCGCCGGACGGCAGATACATCTGCTTTGAAAGCGATCGCGGCGGCAGCCAGCAGATCTATGTGATGGCGGCGACCGGCGGTCCGGCGCAGCGAATCTCATTCGGCGAAGGCAACCATTCGACGCCGGTGTGGTCGCCGCGCGGCGATTTCATCGCCTTCACCGGCCAGGCGCGCGGCCAGTTTTCGATCGGCGTGCTCAAGCCGGACGGTTCGGGCGAGCGGCTGCTGACCTCGGGCTTCCACAACGAAGGGCCTACGTTTGCGCCGAACGGCCGCGTGCTGATGTTCTTCCGCGAGCAGGGAGCAGGGCCGTCGCTCTATACGATCGACATTACCGGCCGCAACGAACTCAAGGTTCCGACGCCGTCATTGGCGTCCGACCCGGCGTGGTCGCCGCTGCTGTCGTAGTTCTGGCGAGAGCGCCGCACCCGCGCCTTATTCACCGGCTCTTAACCATGAGGGACGGTTTAAGCGATTGCCTCGGGGTTTAGGGGTCTTCGCAAGGTTCCATCAAGGTTGATGGAAGGTTCGCTTAACCAGGTCGCTGGTAAACGTGAAGTCTGACGCATGGCGCTTCGAACGCCACGCGGCGCGCAAGTTTCAGTTCAGGTGCGCGAGATGGAGTCACGAGTATGATCGAGATCGGAAAAATTCTGCGCGGCGTTCGGCTCGCGGCGGTGCTGGCGACGGCGCTGGCGATTTCGGCGTGCGCCAATCAGGCGGCTGACAATGCCGGCGCGGGTGGCGCTGGCGGCGCGGGCTCGGCGTCGACCCCCGGCAGCCAGCAGGACTTCGTGGTCAATGTCGGCGACCGCGTTTTCTTCGAAACCGACCAGACCGAACTGACCGCGCTCGGCCGCGCCACGCTCGACAAGCAGGCGCAGTGGCTGACCAACTATGGCCAGTACAGCTTCACCATCGAAGGCCACGCCGACGAACGCGGCACGCGCGAATACAACATCGCGCTCGGCGCCCGGCGCGCCCAGTCAACGCGCGACTACCTGATTTCGCGCGGCATCCAGGCCGGCCGGATGAAGACCATCTCCTACGGCAAGGAACGGCCGGTCGCGGTCTGTAACGACATTTCGTGCTGGTCGCAGAACCGCCGCGCGGTGACGGTGCTCAACGCCGGTTCTTGAACGCCTTCCGATAATCGATACGAATTGCCCGGCCAACAGGTCGGGCATTTCGCGTCTGGACGCGTGTTTAGTCACAATTCCGACACCGCCGATCTTATGCTACCGGTGTCCCGCGCCATAAGGGCGGCAACCGGATTTAATCTCACATGACGCGACGTAGACCTATTCGCAGTGCGCTTCTGGCGGCGCTTCCCGTGCTGCTTCTTGCCGGCGCGGCAACGGCGCAGGACCGTGGACCGGGTTTTCTCGACAACCTGTTCTCGCGCGGCGAAGGCCAGAATGCGCCGGCGCAGCGGGGCCGTGGCGAAGCGGTGGCGCAGCCGGCCGATCCTTCCGATCCGGCCGAACTCACCGTGCGGCTCGACCGCCTGGAGAATGCGCTGCGTCAACTGACTGGCACGATCGAGCAATTGCAGTACCGCAATCAGCAACTCGAGCAGCAGGTGCGTGGATTGCAGCAGATGGGCGGCGGTGCGGCTATGCCGCCTGCGGCCGCGACACCGGCGCTGCCGCCGCGCGCGGCGCCGCCTGCCGGGCAAATCCCGCCGGCGAATTCCGGCCGCCGCTCCGACGTTTTCGATCCGTCGCAACAGCCGGGCGCACCCGGCGCGCCGCGCGCGCTTGGCAGTCTATCGTCGAATGGCGCGACGGTCGCGCAAAACGAACCGCCGATCGGCGCTCCTGGCGGGCGCGACGCCGGTGCGCCGCTCGATCTGTCGACGCTGTCGGGCAACCAGCCGGTGCAGCCCTCGATCGTCGCGGCGGAGCCTTCGGTCCCCGGCGCCGCGATGGCCTCTGCCCCAGTCGCCGCGCCGAACAACGCGCAGCCGCCACGCGCGGCCACGCCCAATCCGCCGGCCGCCGGCAAACTGGCAACGCTGGCGCCGTCTTCATCGCCGCAGGATGAATACGATCTGGCTTACGGCTACATCCTGCATAAGGACTACGCGCAGGCCGAGCAGGCCTTCCGGGATTTTCTCAAGAAGCATCCGAACGAGCGCCTGTTGCCCGACGCGCAATACTGGCTCGGCGAAAGCTTCTATCAGCGCCAGCGTTATCGCGACGCCGCCGAATCCTTCCTCGCGGTCTCGACCAAATACGAGCGCGCCGGCAAGGCGCCCGATTCATTGCTGCGGCTTGGCCAGTCATTGGCGGCGATGAATCAGAAGGAAGCGGCCTGCGCCACCCTGAGCGAAGTCGGCCGCAAATATCCCAAGGCGTCGTCGGGCGTGAAGCGCGGCGTCGAGCAGGAAATCAAACGTGCCAAATGTTGAACTTAGCGAGTGCTGAACTTAACAAGGGCTGAGGGCTGGGGCATGATGACGTCATGCCCGCGCCAAAAGCCTTGAGCATTTCCCCGGCGGAATCCGAAACGCTGTTTGCCGATTTCATTGGTGCGCCGGCTCTGGTGCTGGCGGTGTCCGGCGGGCCGGACTCGACGGCGTTGATGGTGCTGGCCGCGCGGTGGCGCGCCGCGCTGAAAAGCGGGCCGAAGCTGATCGCGGTCACCGTCGATCATGGCTTGCGACGTGAATCCAAACGCGAGGCGGCCGGCGTCGCGCGGCTTGCCAAAAAGCTCGGCCTCGCGCACCGCACCTTGCGCTGGACCGGCCGGAAGCCGACGACGGGATTGCCGCAGGCGGCGCGGAACGCCCGCTATCGTCTGCTGGCTGCCGCGGCCCGCAAGGCAGGAGCGGCGCATGTGCTGACCGCGCATACGCTCGACGACCAGGCCGAGACGGTCGTCATCCGTCTCACGCGCGGCTCGGGCATGACCGGCCTGGCGGCCATGGCGGGCATGTCCGTCCTGCCGGACAGCGGCGGGATCGTTCTCGCGCGCCCTCTGCTCGATATTCCGAAGGCGCGGCTGATCGCGACTCTGCGCGCCGCGAAAATTCCGTTCGCCGACGATCCGACCAACCGCGATCCGAAATTTACCCGCGCGCGGCTGCGCGGCCTGATGCCGCAATTGGCGCGTGAGGGCCTCGACGCCGGCCGGTTGGCGCTGCTGGCGCGGCGTCTCAAGCGGGCAGACCTGGCGATCGAAGCGACTGTGGACCGGGCGAAGTCGGAGTTGATGGTGGGTCTGGGCGAAGCGCCCGACGCTTTTGCCTTCGACGCGGCGGGCTTTGCCCGATTGCCCGCCGAAATCGCGCTGCGGCTGCTCGGCCGCACCATTGGTCAGGCAGGCTGCGAGGGCCCCGTCGAGCTCGGCAAGCTGGAGACGCTCAAATCGGCCCTCGATAGTGCCCAAATTGCCGGCAGCCGCCTCCGCCGCAGCCTGGCCGGGGCGATTGTGACGCTGGCCGAAGGTAACATTGTGGTGGAGCGGGCGCCGCCGCGCCGCAATTCCGGGACCGCGGCCCAAGGCAAGGCCTTAACCAAGGGCCGACGCAGCCGCGCCAACCCCCGGAAAAAGCGCTAAGATATCTGAGATTCGAGCCCTTTCCATGCGGGCTCGCGGTGCCTACATTGGTTTTGGGATGGACTAAGAGCCCCGAGCTAATCGGCAAAACACGCGAACAGACAAGGGCCGCGGCGCCAGGTGCGCAGCGGGTAGGTAACGCTCCATGAATGCCAATCTGCGCACTTTCGCCCTCTGGGTGATCATCGTTCTGCTGCTGCTCGCGTTGTTCACGCTGTTTCAGAACCCGAGCCAGCGCACCGCCGCGCAGGACATTTCATTTTCGCAGCTTTTGACCGAAGTCGATCAGGGCCGCGTCCGCGACGTCTTGATCCAGGGGCCGGAGATTCACGGCACCTTCGTCAACGGCACCGCCTTCCAGACCTATGCGCCGAACGATCCGGGCCTGGTGCAGAAGCTCTACAACAAGGGCGTCGCCATCACCGCGCGGCCGCTCACGGACAATGTCCCGTGGTTCGTGTCGCTTTTGGTGTCGTGGCTGCCTTTCATCGCGCTGATCGGCGTCTGGGTGTTCCTGTCGCGGCAGATGCAGGGCGGCGCCGGCAAGGCGATGGGCTTCGGCAAGAGCCGCGCCAAACTGCTGACCGAGTCGCATGGCCGCGTGACGTTCGATGACGTCGCCGGTGTCGACGAAGCCAAGCAGGACTTGACCGAGATCGTCGAATTCCTCCGCGACCCGGGCAAATACCAGCGCCTCGGCGGACGCATACCGCGCGGCGTGCTGTTGGTCGGCCCTCCCGGCACCGGCAAGACCTTGATCGCGCGCGCGGTCGCCGGCGAAGCCAATGTGCCGTTCTTCACCATCTCGGGCTCCGACTTCGTCGAGATGTTCGTGGGCGTCGGCGCCTCCCGCGTGCGCGACATGTTTGAGCAGGCCAAGAAGAATGCGCCCTGCATCGTCTTCATCGACGAAATCGACGCGGTCGGCCGTCA
>JAUSBQ010000133.1 GCA_030651965.1 Pseudolabrys sp.
CGTCGATGTACACGAAAGTCGGCATGCGTTGATGTGATGGAAGGGTAGCTCGCTCTGCGGCCGCCTGCGCGATCAACGCTATGAAAAAGCGGCCGAAGACTTCGGTGCCGTTCTGTTTCAGCAAATCTTTAGCAGCGTTGATCAGGATCACCTTGCCGCTGTTCATCTCAGTGAAGAGATCGAGCTTGCTTTTGGGATGCGAGAACATCCGCTCGAACGTCTGGTTTTCCAAAATACCGTAGAGACGCCGCAAGACCTGCCGCTTGGTTTCGGCAAACTGGGCGCTATTGAATTCATTGGCGAAAAACGAGCGCGCTGCGCCCTGCAATTTAGAAATGTGCTCTTGGTATTTTTGATCTCCGCCGGGCTCCATCAATTCCAAAAGCGTATGCACCGTGGCATTTGGAATCTGGAGCAACGCACGGGTCACGAAGCGGAAAATGACAGATTGCTTGCTGGTCATTTCCGCGCCTAGCAGCGCTGCCAACACGAAGTCATAAAGCTCGATGACGCTATTAAGCAATCGCTCACGATCTAGCTTCGAATAGGAATCGAGCCGCTCCATTCCGAGTGAGAAGAGATTAAGCTGGACGGGATACTCGATATCGGTTGGATCGATCAGACAGAGCTTGCCCTCCAGCGGCTGGTCTTCGGCGAACAGTTTTAGGCCAGCGATATTCTTGATGAGGTCGCCCTGACTATCGATGACAATGATAGAAGCCGCACCATTCGCGACCGATTTCAGATCACGGCAGATCAGAGATTGCAGTGTCTGGGTTTTGCCATGTCCGGTGCCGGCAACAATCCATTGATGCTCAAATCGCGTTTGCTCTGGAATGACAAACGGAATCGGGGTAAGAAATAGTGTCTCAAAAGGCGTCCCAGCGAGATAGGCAGCGACCAGTTCTTCCGGCGGAAGGTCAGACTGGCTGGCGGTGATCATCGGGCGCTTCGAATCGGCATGCGGTTCAACGCCGGACACGGCGCAAGCGTTCTCGTATAATTTCTCCTGCAAGTCGCGGAACAGCCCGGCCTCGATAGCGTCATCCTTCATTATGGTGCCGGTGATACGTTCCACCACATCGCCAACATGGGCAAACATCGCAGCAAGCGGAATACGGGGTGCCTCGTCGTCGGAATTTTCGATCAACGGCAATCTATCGATGAAGCCGGCAAAGACATTGCCGAGGGTGCGGCCGAGTATGTCGAGCACGCGCTCTTGATTGCCGAGGAAGTGCTCCTTGGCGCGTAGGAACCGGCGCAAGTCCACCTGCTCTTTCATCGATAAGGTGGCAATATCCCATTCAATCTCTGGCAGATCGAAAATGGTCTTTTCTTCCGCTAGCAGCGCGGCGATGGCGGTATCGAGAGCTTCTGCCAGCGGCAAATAACTCGGCACCGTAACGGCATTGCGGATGTCCTGCGCCAGAATTCCATGGATGCGATCGACAATGCCAGCCTCACCGAATGGGCTCGACATGTGTGCGGCGCGAACCTGATTGTAGAGCGCCCGCGTGTCGGAGATGTCGCGGGCTATTTCGTCGGTGAAGCGGCGAAGAAACGGAGTAAAGGGCGATGGCGGTACATAGGGTGGAAGTTTAGAACTCAACGACCTCCTCCCGGCCATCGAACGTGACGGCAGTTTCGAGATAGGCTTTCAAGTTTTTGCAGGCATTGAGGATAGCTCCCTCCGCCCCTAATAGCTCGTCTAGCTCTTTGCATTCGATATGCTGACCGCCGACAAGACTATCGACGGTTACACGCAGTGAAAGCGCCATCATGGCCGCACTAGCGAGACCACGGGTATTCTTCCAGAGACCGCGACCGGCTCCGCCGCCGCCTGCGGCGTCGTCAAAATGGCCATAAGCTAACTCGTTGTGCTTTTTCCGGGCTTCGCTGTCGTAAACGACAAGTTTTCCGAGACTGTATTTGCGGACAAGTTCGCGCTCTTCAGCCGACAGTTCGGCGCGGGCATCAAGGCCGAACATGACCTTGCCGCCCATCAATCCGGCGGCACGCTGCGTACGCTTGAGTTTGAGTTGCATAGAAATCCCCCCAGATTTTTAGTTAGCGAGCACTCGGAATCTTGCCGGTGCCTTTGCATCGACCGCATTTGTCGTTGCCGGACGCTCTTCCGGTGCCTTCACATCGAGGGCAGGTCTCTTCTTCGAGTCTGCGACCCTCTTTGGCGTTCGGCATTTTCTCGATACCCATTTCCAACCCTCCCGTTATGAGGGAAAATTACAACCTTTGTTTGAAGGTGTGTCAACCGCCACAGCTTGAAAGTGGAGGTTATCGAAGAAATTTCCCGATCTGACGTTCCACCTGAAGGCGCGGTCTGGCGTGCCGGGCGCGGGTGCGAGCCTGGATGGCAGCGAGCCGGCCGGATGCCGTTGTGGGCGGCGGCATCGTCTGCATGTATCGCGCGCCCGTAGGGGCGTCGTTGTGCATCAGTTTGATCCAAGCTTTGAAGTTGCCGGTCTCCGACAGCGCATTGTGGTTGGGATGACCCAGTTCGTCGGCGATCAGAGGCGCATCCTCTGCGCCGAGCCGAAACGCCACGACGGTACCGGCGTTACCGATGACGGCCTGTCGCAACAGCGGCGGGAGCTGGCCAAGAAATTGATGAGCCAAGGCGAGATTGAGCCGCCATTTGCGGGCTTCGCTCAAAATGGACGCGAAGCTGTCCGTCGCGAAATTCTGGAACTCGTCGGCGTAGAGGGTAAAGTCGCGGCGATCCGTTTCGCGGATCTCGGCGCGGCTTTCAGCCGCCTGCGAAAACGCCGTCGCTAAGAATGCTCCCAATAGATGCGCTGGGCCTTCGCCAAGCCTGCCTTTGGACAAGTTCACGATCAACACCCGGCCGCTATTCATGATCGCCGGAATATCGATCGTGCTGTGGGTCTGCCCAATGATGTTGCGCAAGGCGGGAGGGGATAGCAGTGCCCCTACTTTGTTTTGAATCGGTGATACCGCCTCCGTCACAAACCGATCTTTGTATTCCGCGAACTCCCGCAACCAGAACGCCCGGACGACTGGATCGCGACACGTTACCAGCAGCCGGGCGCGATAGCCGTCGTCAACCAAGAGGCGGGGAAGACCTAAGAGCGTCGTACCGGGGGCATCAAGAAGAAGACGCAGGGAATTCCCCAGTATGTATTCCAGTCTTGGCCCCCAGCTATCGCCCCATAGATGTTTGAACGCTGCCACGATGTGAGCCGCGACCAGCGGCCGGTGATCTGGCGATACCCGCTCCAGTGGATTGAACGCGACCGGATGCGATAGATCAGCCGGGTCGAAATAAAGCACATCGTTGGTACGCCGGCTTGGCACCGCATCGGCCACGTCGTGCGCGAGATCGCCGTGCGGGTCTAGAAGTGCAAAGCCCCGCCCGATCGCGAGATCCGCCATCATTAGATTAAACAGCAGGGTAGATTTTCCGGTGCCGCTTTTACCGATCAGATAAAGGTGCCTACGGCGATCATTATGCGTGAGTGGCACACCCTCACCGGATGCGAGCGTTCCAAGCAGACAATGCTCGTTGTTATTTTGCGGATGATCCCCGTCCATGGGCCGGCTTCCGAGCCGTATCGGCACTGTTCAGGTGCCAACGCTGGCCGCATGAACGCGCGGCCGCCGGGACTTCGTTGTGTGTGGACGAGCCCAGCCGGGGGCGGAAGCCGACCGCTAGAAGCGGTCGTCAATTGATTGTAGCAGCTGGTCATGACCGAGTTTGGGGCCCGGGCCAGGGTAGAAAAATTCAAAATTTGGCGCAACGATTCTTTCAATTTTTTAATTTTTGCAATTTTCAAAACGAATTTTTCTTTGATTTTCGTTTTTTCGTCGCCGAATCTTGCCAAAAAATCGTTTCGCCAGTTCGAACAGGGTCAAAGCTCGTCCCGCACGTCGGGTCAGGAACCGCCAGCATATGATGCCAATTGAGAGATCAACTGACCAATTGTCATTGCCAGCGCGTAAGCGCCCGACCCCGGCCCTCTGTTGCGATGCCGAGCTTGTCGAGGCAGAGCATCGGCGCGCAAGTTCTCTACTAGAGAACTTGTCACACACCAGCGCCGAAAGAGGGTCGGGGTCGGGCGGTAACGCCCCGACGTGCGGGACATTAAGAAAACCAGCCGGTACAAGCCTATTTTCGAATTCGCCCGAGAATTTAACCCCGGGATACCATGACACCCGTATCGTATCCCCCCGTGTCGGGAATTAAATATTGTGCGACGTTATAGAATGGCTCAACTGAGCCATCCCCTGGTGGTGTCTTCATTGAGGATTTCACACACCGGTTCGGGCGTCTCTGTGAGAATTATATTGGAATATATTAGAATATCCGCGTCGCGCCGGCCGAGCGCTCAACAGAGCCAAGAGTCCGTCATTTAGGGTGCAAATCCTTCGGTCAAAACCCACACCCTGTTCGGTCAAAACCCACGGTTGCTTCGGTGAGAACCCACAGGTTGGTGGGGCCAAGGGGTCCCCTAGCAAGGAACCTAAGCGGCCAAGTCGGCTTTCCAATCATCAAAGCTTGGGATCGGGATACTATGCCGTTCAGCCGCGATTCGGGCGATGTGGAAGTCGATCATTCGGCTCCTCAGCGAATTTGGGAAGCCGGCTGCCTTTATCGCCGCTAGGGACTCAATCGCCTCTTGCTGGTCAGCCGGTAGGCTCGCAAACAGGGCTTTGATCTCGATCGAGCGATCGGCCGTATAAGCGGCATAGCGCTCCTGAAGCTCTCGACCCCTTGCGCTATCCCTCTCCTGCCCTGCTCCGGCGGTCGAGTGGCGAGTTTTCTGGCTGAGATAGGATGCAAGATACTGCTTGAGCCCTCCGAGTGTTCGAACGTCGAAATTGGTGCGTGCCGCCTCGGCCAACCCGTAGGTGATGAAACCTTCCATAGCAGTGAACGGCACTTCGGCGAGAAGCTGTTTGGCGGTCTCCATGTCCTTGGATGGGACGAAGGCGATCGAG
>JAUSBQ010000065.1 GCA_030651965.1 Pseudolabrys sp.
AAGGATTCAGGTCTTTCGTCGATCTTCGTCATCTTCATCTGTTCGGTATGGCCGACCATGATGAACACGTCCTTCGGCGTCGCCCAGGTCCGCAAAGAATGGCTCAACGTCGCCAAGACGCTTGAGGTCGGCACCCTCCGGCGTGCCTTCACCATCATCCTGCCCGCCGCCGCGCCGACCATTCTCACTGGCATGCGTATTTCCATCGGCATTGCTTGGTTGGTGATAGTTGCTGCGGAAATGTTAGTCGGCGGAACCGGCATTGGTTACTTCGTCTGGAACGAATGGAATAATTTGTCGATAACGAATGTGATTACGGCGATTTTGTTGATTGGGATTGTTGGGATGCTGCTGGATCTGATTTTGGCGAGGCTCACAAAACTCGTGACGTTCCCCGAATGACCGGCTTCATTTCCATCGAGGGCATCGCCCGACGTTACGGCGCAGGTCCGGCCATTTTCGAGGATTTGTGGCTGACCATGCAGCGCGGCGAATTCGTCTGCGTCATCGGCCATTCCGGCTGCGGCAAGACGACCGTGCTGAACATCCTCGCCGGCCTCGACACCCCCACGTCCGGCGCCGTCATCGTCGACGGCAAGGCGATCGAAGGCCCGAGCCTCGACCGCGCCGTCATCTTCCAGGGCCACTCGCTGCTGCCGTGGCGCACTGTCCTGGGCAACGTCGCCTACGCCGTCACCTCGCGCCACCGCGGCTGGGGCAAGGCGCAGGTCGAAGCCCACGCCCGCAAGTTCATCGCCCTCGTCGGCCTCACAGGCAGCGAGCACAAGCGCCCCGCCGAACTCTCCGGCGGCATGAAGCAGCGCGTCGGCATTGCGCGCGCGCTGTCGATCGAGCCGAAGATCATGCTGATGGACGAGCCGTTCTCGGCGCTCGACGCGCTGACCCGCGGCACGCTGCAGGACGAGGTGCGCCGCATCTGCACCGACACCGGGCAGACCGTGTTCATGATCACGCATGACGTCGACGAGGCGATCTATCTCGCCGACAAGGTGGTGCTGATGACCAACGGCCCCGGCGCGGTGCTGGCCGAGATCGTCGACAACCCGCTGCCGCGCGACCGCGCCCGCACCGACTTCCACAAGCATCCGCTCTATTACGGCGTGCGCAACCACATCGTCGACTTCCTGGTCACGCGCAGCCGCGGCTTCGTCACCGCCGCGCACGACCCGCGCAATGTGCCGCTGGTGCGGCTCGGTCACGCCGTTGAAACAGCAATCGCGCGGCATACGCAGCCCGTTCCCTCCCCCCTTGTGGGGGAGGGTTAGGGAGGGGGGGTGTGACGAGGCATTGCCATGCACCCCCACCCCCGACCCCTCCCCACAAGGGGGAGGGGAGCGCACGGAATGCGTGGCGCACTCTGTCATTCACAGCCGTCATCGAAGGAGAAGACTCATGAAACGCACCGACCTCACCGAAAAGCTGCTCGACATCAAGCGCGAGAAGGGCTGGACCTGGAAATACATCTGCGAGGAGATCGGCGGCATGTCGCCGATCCTCGTCACCGGCGCCATTCTCGGCCAGCACAAGCTGACCAAGCCGCAGGCGGCCAAGGCCGCCGCTTTGTTCGGGCTGACGAAGGCGGAGCAGGCGATGATCAACGAGGTGCCGATGCGCGGCACGGCGACGCCGATGCCGCCGACCGATCCGCTGATCTACCGGCTGTTTGAGCTAATCCTGGTCAACGGGCCGGCGCTGAAATGCCTGATCGAGGAGGAGTTCGGCGACGGCATCATGTCGGCGATCGACTTCGATTGCGACATTGCGCGGCAGAGCGACCCGAAGGGCGACCGCGTCAAGCTCGGCATGACGGGGAAGTTTTTGCCGTTCAAGTATTATGGCAGCAAGGGGAACGAGATCGGGTATGGGGTGAAGGAGGAGTAGGGGGGCGTCATTCGCGCTTATTCAGGCGGGCGCTTCGGTCCGTTCTGGCCTATTTTGCTATCCACAGGCCGCTGATTCGCCTCTAGCGGATACGCTTGGTTCTCGCTATGTTCTCATGCTACGTTGAAGAGGTGATTCACATTGACCGTACCTTGTGACCCGAGAGCAGTTGCTAATCTCTTGCTCAAGGAAGCTCGTGCTCGGGGGCATCGCGTTACGAACTTGAAGCTCCAGAAGCTTCTGTTCCTGTGCCACGCCTTTTATTTGGTGGACACCGGGCGTCCTTTAGTGCGGGGCAGCTTTGAAGCATGGCAGTATGGTCCGGTTCATCGTGAAGCATACGATGCGTTCAAGCGCTTTGGCGCGAAGCCTATTACGGAAGACGCCGAGAGGTTCGATCCTGTGACGGGTACGCGGGGATCAATTGCACTTCCCGCCGACCGCACCATGCTTGATGCTGTTCAACGGGTAGTCCAGTTCTATGGGAGTAAATCGCCAGGCGAGCTTGTTGAGCTAACTCACGCAAAGGACGGTCCATGGGACCATGTCGTAAGCGCTGCGACAACTAGTGCGAACATGGCGCTTAAGATCAGTGATAGTGTGATCGCAGAACGATTCAAGTACCTGTGGTTTGGAGATAAGCCGAATTATAAGGACAAAGAACCAGATGAAGATGCCCCGCTCGTTGCCTGAAACTGATTTGGCGCGTGTTGCGCTTTTACCCGATGAGCAGAAGCGGATCGTTCTGCGTGGAGTGAGGTCATTTGTTCCTCCGCATTCATTGTCGCCTTTGAGGAAGGTTGCTTCCGCGCTCTATGCGGCTCGACCTTCGCTATTGGAGTTGCCGAAATGCACGTTCTCAGAAATCGAAGCCGCAATCCGGCGGTACTGTGGAACAAATTTGCACTGGGCGGAGCCGAACCTGTCTTTGGCCAAGCTGCTATTTGACTATAACGAGGAGCGTCAAATCAAGGCCGTTGAGTGGGAGTTTCCGATCATCCCGGTCGGCTATGGCGCCAAGATAAAATTCTGGCATGATTTCTACTCTATCCAAGACGATGTGCCGGTTCTGTCTTTCCTTGATCCTCGATTGACTGATGGCCTCGGCCTATTTGGGCGAACGTTTGTATTCTCGGCGATGCATCACAACGTAGCCATCGGTGACTTCAAAGGGGCGAAGTTAGAGATTGTTCGCTTCCCCTTGAATAAATACACCGGCAAACGCGAGGTCGAGATTTTCACGTTCGACGAGCGGGATGTCGTCGAGGAGTCAGTGCTGAACGGAGCAATCGACCGCACCTATAAGATCTGGAACGAAATCTTGGCGGAACGGATCGAGCGAGCTCGTCGCGAGCGGAAAACCGGCACTGACGATGATGGTTTTGGCTTCTAATTCTCGCAAAGTCTAACTCTGAACGACTTTTTAGCGCCGTAACAGACCCGTTGAGACCGGCAATTCGCCTTGTCCAGTGGCTTACGCGCTCGTTGGCGATTTTCCGCCCTATAGGCCTAAGCCCAATTTAGCCAAAAGGGTAATATTGTGCGGCCAGTTCCTGGCCTTTGCTCGTCGGCGCTAGCCTCGAGTCGAGAAAACGAAATCGTGAATTTTCAACACCTAAAAAATGAAGCTATTTCAGAGGGCTGCGCGTTAGCCTACAGTTTTCAACTATTGAGTGGATTGAAATTAGAAATCTAGTACCGTCGCACCATCAGCCAAAGGGGAAGGTGTGAACCTCCAACGCCGAAATTATACGTGGAACAAGCTTCCACTCCCGCCGGATCAACCAGCGGGCCCGTTCGCGTACACCTGGACAGCAGAAAGGGTAAAAAAAGTTTTCGATAAGCCGCTTTATCAGGAATTGATTGGAGCGTCGGCCTTTCGACGTTTGGCCGATATTCGATTTCTAGGAGCTATTGACTATCTCATCCATCCCACCGGTCGTCAGTTCACTAGGCGGCGGCATACTAGATTAGAGCATACGTTGGGAGTTGCTCACCTCGCGCTGACATACTCGCGACTTATGGGCCTTTCAAACAGAGACGAAGAGCTTTTGGTGTCAGCAGCTTTATTGCATGACATCGGTCATGCTCCGCTATCGCATAGCGTAGAAGCTGCCTTTAATAAACATTTCGGAATCGACCATCACGCCGCAAGTGCGCAGATTATTTTGGGAACGGCTCCGCCGAACGCTCGAGATCTTAACGTCGCACCGATTTTGTCGGCATTCGGCGTAAAGCCCGATGAAGTGATTTCATTGGTGGCGGGAAGACTGGAAGGAAAGGCATATAATTTTTTATTCGCACACCCGATTAACATTGATACGCTTGAAGCGATAAGTCGCACCGAGACTTATTTTAAATCCTCCCAGACGTCTCCGACACCAGATGTGGTACTTCTGTCTCTAATTCGGCTGACGCAGATGGAAAAGATCGATGAGTTTTGGAGATTGAAAAATAGAGTCTACGCCCTTTGGATTCAGAGCCCATTGGGGTTGTTTGCAGATCATGTGGCTCAGAAATACGTCGAGCTAAACATCGACGCCTTCTCGATCGATGATTTTTTTCTAAGTGAACGCGCCCTACGAAAAAAACATCCCTTCCTCTTTTCGTGTCTTTCAGAAGCACGTAAAAATTTGATCAAGGATGGCGCCGTCAATGCGCTACCAGTTGAAATCCCGGCTCAACTCCGCCGTTTCTTTCTAGATGAAACTGCGGCGCCGGGTTCGGCAAATCGATATAGGCAGGAGAAGAAATCGGTATTGATTGGCTTTGCCGGAATCCGGCAAACTGCTATTCAACAATTAAGCACGCCAAACCAATAACGCTATAAGAAAATAAGTCGATGGATGGGATGGGATATATCGTAGGTTTGTCGAAATAAGCTCATTAGGCGCCACGAAAAATGGTGCCCCTCGTCCTTTAGACGCCGGAATGGCTCGGTTGTGCGATCGCCCTCTTTAGTTTTTTCTAAATCGTGGCGGATAACATCGCTAGCCATCTCTCTTAGAAAAGAATCATACAATTCGAGGGAATGGAAGGCGCTATCGCCACAGATTTTTATTACGCGGTCAATGACAGGGATGGAAAATAATTCTTGAAGCAATCGCAGCTTTTCTTCCCGGCTTCGCTGCATTGTTTCCGCAACGGCTAGAACTCCGCTGAAATATAAAAGTTTTCTGGAGAACACGAGTTTAATATTTCTAATACCCCAGTCCTTATCATCTTCGACCGTCTTGAATTCAAAGTCTACGCATACGGTGCGGTAATATCGAATGATGTCATTCAACAAAAATAGCGCAAGCTGATGTGAAGTCATTTTAGGCCGAATATATCGCTCAAGGAGCGATGCCCGGCATTCCATTAACATTGCTTGGTCGTTTAGCCATTCGCCTTCGAGTAGCAGCAGGACGCGCCGAGTGATCTTTTGATTTAAGTCGTCGTTGCCGCCTATATTTGTCAAGATTGTTGGAATATCTTCTACGTGACCGAAGGCGCCATCCGTTGATGGATTGCGACCAGCGATTTTGATTAGCTTAGGGGCCACCTCTTTGAGGGCGCGTTTCGCACCCTCAACCTGATTCGGGTTTTTACAAATAACAAAAAAATCCAAATCAGATTGAGCCGACGCTTCTCCCCTAGCATACGATCCGTTTGTGCCTACCAATAGGCCGTCTAAATCACCGCTTTTAGCGAAATACTCTCGGATGGCGCTAATTTGAGTCTTTGTAAACGCCCTCGCGATGGCTGCATTTGGCAGCCGTTTTTCTATCGACACGGAGTACGGCCCCCTCGCGTTTTTCTCCCAGCCTGCAAGCGCTAGTTGAGACCACTATTCTAAGATCTGTCAAATTTTACCTCATCGCGAACCGAATTTGGCGTCAAACCCCAATTTTTGGATGGGCGGCCCATACTTGAGACGTCCGCTTCGCCAAGCCTTCGGCGGACGACGTTCCCACATAGCTCGCCGGACGGCGAGCGTCCGCTCGCCTATGGGGGAGGGTGAAGGAAGAGCGCTGCCCGCCTATCCTTCGAGACGCCCGCCTTCGCTAAAGCTTCGGCGGGCTCCTCAGGATGAGGCGGGGAGAGGCGTGCGGCAGGCGGATCACCTTCTTCTCCCCCTCGGCCTTAACGCCGGATGATCGTCCGGCGGGCGTTTGGCGTCGAGCACAAGCTCGACCGCTTCCTTCGGCGCGCGGTCGATAGTGACGCCGCCGCGGTGCATTTCCTTGAGCGCAGTGCGGATCGCGTCCTGCTCGGACTGCCACTGGTAGCCGGTGCGCGCCGGCGCGTCGTAGTATTTGCGCCGCCGCCTGCGGCCCATCGCCTCGAGCCGCGCCATCTTCAGAAGCTGCAAAGCCGCCATCAGTTTGTCGGGATCGATGTCGGCCGCGTCCTCAAGCTCCTTCACATGACGCTCGGCAAGCTTGCGCAGCCGCTCGGCCAACAGCCGCAGCTTGAGCTTCTGCCCGGCGCGGGCGCGGGGGACGGTGTCCGTTGCGCGCGGCGCGAACACATTGCGCACCCAGGCCTGGTCGCGCGTCCAGCGGCAGATGCTGGCGCGGCCGACGCCGGTGCGCCTGGCGATCTCGCCATAGGTCAGCTCGGTCTTTTCGATGAGGTGGCGCACCTGCGCCACCTTGGCGTCGGCGTGCGGCCTTCGTGACGTTTTTCCCGACGCGGTTTTCGGCCGCGCGCCGGTGGGGATGGCGTCCGGGTCGAGGGGCTCGACGCGCAGGCGGCCGATGGGGCGGTGGAAGAGGGGGACGAGGGGCATGAGGAGGAATATATGCCGGGAGAGGGGATGAGGCAAGAGCGCTTTCTTATCCCTCCCCTGAAAGGGGAGGGTGCCGTCGCGAAGCGACGGGGGTGGGGGTGTCTATCTATCGAGCATCGCCCCACCCCCGGCACTGCGTGCCGGACCCTCCCCGTGACCGGGGAGGGATAACAGAGAGCGCCCGGTTTCAACCCTGTGCCTATTCGACAACCGCGCGCCGCGCTCCTAAATAAGCCCCATGACAAACACCGGCCTCAAAAACATCGGTTTCCTCTCCTTCGGCCACTGGTCGCCGTCGTCGCAAAGCCAGGTGCGCACCGCCTCCGACGCGCTTTTGCAATCGATCGAGCTCGCGGTCGCGGCGGAAGAGCTGGGCGCGAACGGCGCTTACTTTCGCGTCCATCACTTCGCCCGCCAGCTCGGCTCGCCGTTTCCGCTGCTCGCCGCGGCGGCTGCGCGCACTAGCAGAATCGAGCTCGGCACCGCCGTCATCGACATGCGCTACGAGAACCCGCTGTACATGGCGGAGGACGCCGGCGCCGCCGACCTGATCTCGCGCGGCCGCTTGCAGCTCGGCATTTCGCGCGGCTCGCCCGAGCAGGTGGTCGACGGCTTCCGCCATTTCGGCTACGTGCCGGGCGAAGGGCAGACCGACGCCGACATGGCGCGCGGGCATACGGAAGTGTTTCTCGACGTGCTGCGCGGGCAGGGTTTCGCCAAGCCGAACCCGTCGCCGATGTTTCCGAACCCGCCGGGGCTGTTGCGGCTCGAGCCTTTCTCGGAAGGCCTGCGCGAGCGCATCTGGTGGGGCGCCGGCACCAATGCGACGGCGCAATGGGCGGCGAAACTCGGCATGAATTTGCAATCCTCGACGCTGAAGATCGACGAGAGCGGCAAGCCGTTTCATGTCCAGCAGGCCGAGCAGATCCGGCTGTATCGTGAGGCGTGGAAGGCGGCGGGGCATGCGCGGACGCCGCGCGTCTCGGTGTCGCGCTCGATCTTTGCGATCACCGACGACCGCGACCGGATGTATTTCGGCCGCGGCGACGACAAGGACCAGGTCGGTTATCTGGGCCCGACCGAGCGCGCCATCTTCGGCCGGTCTTATGCGGCGGAGCCGGACGTGCTGGTCGAGCAGCTGAAGAAGGACGAGGGCATCGCCGAGGCGGATACGCTGCTGCTCACCGTGCCGAACCAGCTCGGCGTCGATTACAACGCCCATGTGCTGGAGGTGATCCTGAAGCACGTCGCGCCGGGATTGGGGTGGCGGTGACACGGAAACCGCTCGTCCCCGCGAAGGCGGGGACCCAGAGCTGAAAAAGACTAGATTCCCGCCTGCGCGGGAATGAACGGAGTTTGCGGTTACGCCCTGATTTTCTCCAGTGCCTTCTTCAACACCTCCGGCAGCGGCACCGGCCTGTTGGTGACGCGATCGACAAAAACATGCACGGCGTGGCCTTGCGCCGCGGCGACCGTCTCGTCATTGCGGAAGATGCCGATCTCGTAGGTCACGCTCGACGTGCCGAGCCGTTTGACGCGCAGGCCGGCGCGAATTTTGTCCGGATAGGCGATGGCTTTGAAATAATTGCAGTGCGTTTCCACCATCAGGCCGATCACCGTGCCATTGGCGATGTCGAGCCCGCCCTGCGTGATCAGGTAGAAGTTCACCGCGGTGTCGAAATATTCGTAATAGACCACGTTGTTGATGTGGCCATAGGCGTCGTTGTCGTTCCACCGCGTGGTGATCTCGGTGAAGTGCGCGAAGTCGGCGGCGTTGAGCGGCGTCGGGCGTTCCATCTCTTTATTGCGCATGATCTATTTCCGAAAACCGGTTCCCACTTTTCGGGATCATGCGCTCAAGCTTTTGCCTTCGCCTTTGGTGCTGCCTTTGGCTTCGCCGCTTTGGCCGCCTTCTCCTTCACCGCGCCGCCCTCGAGCACGCGGCCGTCGATGCTGGCGATGTTGCCGACGCCGGTCAGCGCCATCGTCACGCTCAACTCCTTCTTGAGAATGTCGATCGCCTTGGCGACGCCGGCCTCGCCGCCGGCGCCCAGCCCCCACACATAGGAGCGGCCGATCAGGCAGGCGCGCGCGCCGAGCGCCAAAGCGCGCACGATGTCGGCGCCGGTGCGGATGCCGCCGTCGAACAGGATTTCGGTATCGTTGCCGATGGCATCGGCAACGCGCGGCAGCATCGCGATCGACGACGAGGTGCCGTCGAGCTGGCGGCCGCCATGGTTCGACACCACGATGGCGTCGGCGCCGATCTTCACCGCCGTTCGCGCGTCATCGACGTCGAGAATGCCCTTGATCACCAGATGGCCCGGCCAGTAGTCCTTGATCCACTCGACGTCCTTCCAGTTCAGCGCCGGATCGAACTGATCCTGCGTCCACTTGGCGAGCGAGTTGACGTTCTCCATGCCCGGCACGTGACCGGAGATGTTGCCGAAGCTCCAGCTCTTGGCGTTGAGCACGCTCCAGGCCCAGGCCGGCTTGGTGGCGATGTCGATGACGTTCTTGATGCGGAATTCCGGCGGTACCGTCAGGCCGTTGCGCACGTCGCGGTGGCGCTGGCCGAGCACCTGCAAATCGACGGTCAGCACCAGCGTGTCGACCTTGGCGGCGATGGCGCGGTCCATCAGCGCCTTGGAGAAGCCGCGGTCGCGGATGACGTAAAGCTGGAACCAGAACGGCTTGTGCGTCGCCTCGGCGACATGCTCGATCGAGCAGACCGACATCGTCGACAAGGTCCACGGAATGCCGGCGGCGTTGGCGGCGCGCGCCGCGAGAATTTCGCCGTTGCCGTGCTGCATCCCCAAGAGGCCGATCGGCGCCAGGATCATCGGCGCGGCGAGCTTCTTGCCGAGCACGGTGGTCTCCAGGCTGCGCTCGGACACGTCAACCAGCACGCGCTGGCGCAGCGTGATCGCCTCGAGGTCGGTGCGGTTGGCGCGCAGGGTCTGCTCGCTGTAGGAGCCTGAATCGGCGTAGTCGAAAAAGGCGCGCGGCACGCGCGACCGGGCCAGCGTCCGCAGGTCATCGATGCAGGCGACGTTCTTCATGGGTTTCGGCCCTTGGGCTATTTTCTTGGTATTCTATTGGCATTCCATAAGCCTTAACCGACTAGCACAGGGCGCTGGCCTGCGAAATGACCTGCATCAAGGGGTAAAGCCGTGGGGGGTAAGCGGTCCATTCGCCGCCGGTTAACCGCGGTTGGTAATGATTACTCATAATATTTGACGTAAAATGCCGCCCCTGGCCGCCTATAACGGCGCGCGGGGCTATGATCGGCCGCAGCAATCTGCCCGCCGCCGGCGGCGCTCGGGGGCTATAAGACTAACGTCACGGCTAGGGGATTTCATGGTTCGTCGCTATTTCGGCACCGACGGCATTCGCGGGCTTGCCAACAAGGTCATTACGCCGGAGCTCGCCCTCAAGGTCGGGCAGGCCGCGGGGCTGATTTTCAAGAACGGCGAGCACCGCCATCGCGTGCTGATCGGCAAGGACACGCGGCTGTCCGGCTACATGATCGAGACCGCGATGGTCGCCGGCTTCACCTCGGTCGGCATGGACGTGCTGCTGACCGGCCCGATCCCGACGCCGGCCGTCGGCGCGCTGGCGCGCTCGATGCGCGCCGATCTCGGCGTGATGATTTCCGCCTCGCATAATCCGTTCGGCGACAACGGCATCAAGCTGTTCGGCCCCGACGGCTTCAAGCTGTCCGACGAGGTCGAGCGCCGCATCGAGAAGCTGATCGATTCCGACCTCAGCGGCCAACTGGCCAAAAGCGAAGACCTCGGCCGCGCCAGGCGCATCGACGGCGTGCAGGACCGCTACATCGAATTCGCCAAGCTGACGCTGCCGCGCCACCTTTCGCTCGACGGCCTGCGCGTGGTGGTCGATTGCGCCAACGGCGCCGCCTACAAGGTCGCGCCCGGCGCGCTGTGGGAAATGGGCGCCGAGGTGTTTCCGATCGGCGTCGATCCCGACGGCATGAACATCAACAAGGATTGCGGCTCGACCGATCTCGGCGCCATCACCCGCAAGGTGCGCGAGGTGCGCGCCGACATCGGCATCGCGCTCGACGGCGACGCCGACCGCGTCATGATCATCGACGAGCTCGGCCATGTCATCGACGGCGACCAGTTGCTCGCCGTCATCGCCGAAAGCTGGAAGGCCGACGGCCGTCTCAGCCGGCCCGGCGTCGTCGCCACGGTGATGTCCAATCTCGGCCTCGAGCGTTATCTCGGCTCAATCGGGCTGGAGCTGGTGCGCACGCCGGTCGGCGACCGCTACGTGCTCGAGCGCATGCGCGCCGACGGCTACAATATCGGCGGCGAGCAATCCGGCCACATCATCCTGTCGGACTACACCACCACCGGCGACGGCCTGGTCGCCGCGCTTCAGGTGCTGTCGGTGGTCAAACATCACAACAAGCCGGTGTCGGAGATCTGCCACCGCTTCGAGCCGCTGCCGCAGATCCTGAAGAACGTGCGCTTCAAGGCCGGCAAGCCGCTGGAGAACGCCAGCGTCATGTCGGCCATCGCCTCAGCCGAGAAGAAGCTCGGCC
>JAUSBQ010000070.1 GCA_030651965.1 Pseudolabrys sp.
CCCTCCCCTTTCAGGGGAGGGATAAGAAACTATCCGCGCGCCGCGCGCTTTGGCAAAGCCTGCAACGGCGTCAGTGCGGCGGCGCCATCGACCACCAAAGTGGTGACCAGGTCGGCATAGTCCTCGCGCGTCAGCGGCTTGCCGTCACGAAACCACATGAACTGCCAATTGATCATGCCGAACAGCGACATGGTCACCGGCTTGAGCAGCACCTTGTCGGCGCCGACTGCCGGATTGACCGCGGCGATCGCGTCGGCGAATTCACGCACCAGCTCGCGCTCCATATCGGTGAGCAGATTCTTGCGCTTGGTTGGTAGCTTGCCGAGTTCGTTGAGCTGAATTTTGTGCTCGTCGTCGGCATCCCGATAGACCTCGAGCAGCGCGCCGACCAGCGCGCGCAGGCGCTGGCGCGGCGGCAAGGCGCGGCTGACGGCGGCGACCGCGTCGAGCAATTCCTGCAGATGCGCCTGAAGGATATCGAACAGCAGTTCCGCCTTGTTGACGTAGTAATGATAGAGCAGCGCCTTGGAGACTCGGCAGGCCTTGGCGACCTGCGCCATCGAGGCGCGGTCGTAGCCGTGTTTGGCAAAGACGGCGGCCGAGCGATCGAGAATCGCCTGCCGTTTGCCGTCGTATTCCGCCGACCTCGGACGCGCCATTGTGATGCTATTCCTTCGGCCGCTTGTCGATAATGCGGCGAGCCTTGCCGCCGGAACGCTCGATGCCACCCGGATCGGCGACCTGGACGTCCACACCGATGCCGACGACATTGCGGACGTGAGCGGCCAGCAGCGCGGCCTGAGCGGCGCGCGAGGCTTCGTCGGCGTGGTCGGCGCGCGCCTCGACATGCAGCCGCACGACGTCGAGCCGCTGTTCGCGGTTGAGTTCGATCAGGAAATGCGGGCTCAAGCCGTCGCAGCGCAAAAGCTGTTCTTCGATCTGGGTCGGGAACACGTTGACGCCGCGCACGATCATCATGTCGTCGGAGCGGCCCGTGACCTTCTCCATCCGGCGCATGCTGCGCGCGGTGCCGGGCAGCAGCCGCGTCAGATCGCGGGTGCGATAGCGGATCACTGGCATCGCTTCCTTGCTCAGCGACGTGAACACCAGTTCGCCGCGCTCGCCATCGGGCAGCACCTCGCCGGTTTCGGGATCGATCACTTCCGGGTAGAAATGATCTTCCCAGATGTGCAGCCCGTCTTTGGTCTCGACGCATTCATTGGCGACGCCAGGCCCCATCACCTCCGACAGGCCGTAAATGTCGACCGCGTCCATGTCGAAGGCCTTCTCGATTTCCGAACGCATCGAATTGGTCCAGGGCTCGGCGCCGAAAATGCCGATCTTGAGCGAGCAGCCGCGCGGGTCGATCTGCTTGGCGCGGAATTCGTCGAGGATGGCCAGCATGTAGGACGGCGTCACCATGATGATGTCGGGTTCGAAATCGGCGATGAGCGAAACCTGACGTTCGGTCATGCCCCCCGACACCGGGATGACGGTGCAGCCGAGCCGTGCGGCGCCGTAATTGGCGCCGCGCCCGCCGGGTAACAGGCCATAACCGTAGGAAATATGCACTTTCATGCCGGGACGCCCGCCGGAGGCGCGGATCGAGCGCGCCATCATGTCGGCCCAGGTATCGATGTCCTTTTGGGTATAACCGACCACCGTCGGCTTGCCGGTCGTCCCGGACGAGGCATGGATTCGCGCGATCTTGTCCTGGGCGACAGCAAACATGCCGAAGGGATAGTTGTCGCGCAGGTCCTGTTTGGTGGTGAACGGAAACCTGGCGAGATCGCCCAACGTCTTGAGGTCGTCCGGATGCACGCCGGCGTCGTCGAACTTGCGGCGATAGGCGGCGACATTGTCGTAAGCGTGCTTGAGCGACCATTTCAGGCGCTGCGTCTGCAACGCGGCGATTTCGTCGCGCGACGCCGTCTCGATAGGATCGAGGCCATAGGGCCGGTAGGACTTGTCGAGCATGGTTGCCTCCTCCCCTGCTCAGCCGGCCGCCAGACCGGGCACGAGTTCGCCTTCGATGGTGCGAGAATGGCCGCGGAATTCGGCAACCACCGCGCCGTCCTGCCGCGTGACCGTGATGTCGTAAATGCCGGAGCGCCCGGCGCGGTGACGCTCGACCGCGCGCGCGGTCAACCGGTCGCCGAGCTTGCCGGTAATAATGAAGGTCACCGCGCAATGCTGCGCGACGGTGCGCTGGTTATAGGTGTTGCAGGCGAAAGCAAAGGCGGAATCGGCGAGCGTGAAGATGAAGCCGCCGTGGCAGATCTTGTGGCCATTGGTCATGCGGTCGACGACCGTCATTGCCACTTCAGAACGGCCGGGCGCGACCGAAACGAGTTCGATGCCAAGGCCGCGGCTGGCGGCGTCGTCGTCCCACATCGCCTTGGCGCAAGCCTGCGCCAGTTCGTCCGCCGAAATTTTCGGGCTGCTCACTTAGTCCCCCTTGCGGCCGGTAAAGACCGGCGCGCGCTTGTCCATGAAGGCCCGCACGCCTTCGGCGTAATCCGGCGAGAACCCGGCTTTGCGCTGTAGATCGCGCTCGAGCTCGAGTTGCGTGCCAAGGTCATTGGTTTCCGAAGCGTCGAGCGCGCGCTTGATCTGCGCGAAACCGAAAGTCGGACCGGTGGCGAACTGCGTGCACATCTTTTCCGCCTCAGCCATGAGCTTGTCGTCGTCGACCGCCTTCCAGATCAGGCCCCATTCTTCCGCCGTCTCGGCCGGAAGCGGCTCGGCCAGCAGCGACAGCGCGCGGGCCCGCGCGGCGCCGACCAGGCGGGGCAGAAACCAGGTGCCGCCGGAATCGGGCACCAGCCCGATCTTGGCGAAGGCCTGGACGAATTTAGCGCTGCGCGCCGCGAGCACGATGTCGCAGGCGAGCGCGATATTGGCGCCGGCGCCGGCGGCAACGCCGTTGACCGCCGCGACCACCGGAAACGGCAGCGCGCGTAGTTTGTGAACCAGCGGGTTGTAAAACGTGGCGATCGTGGCGCCGAGATCAGGCCGAGCGTCGCCGCTCGCCAGCCGGTCGCCAAGATCCTGCCCGGCGCAGAAACCGCGCCCGGCGCCGGTGAGCAGCAGCGCGCGGCAATCCGGGTCGGCCTCGGCCTGGGTCAAGGCGGCCATCAGCGCGTAGTGCATCGTCTCGGTAAAGGAATTGAGGCGCTGCGGCCGATTCAGCGTGACGGCGTAATAGCCTGCGCGTTTGTCGACGAGGATGGGGGTCTCGTCCATTTCTGCTCCTCCCGATCGGCGCTTCTTTGGCCCCCGCGACGGGAGATTGAGCGCCTTGATCGAATAATACTTGACTGACCGGCCGGTCGGCTAATTAATAGGCCAGACCAGACAGAGGTGTCAACGCGGCGCGGCGGCCTTGAGGCGAACCCACATCGGTTTGCTGCCGGCAACCAGAACGACGCGGGCCACAGGAGGAAATGCCATGAGCCGCTTCTTCGAAGCGCATCGCGCCCTGCTTGAGCGCGCCGTCGAGGCATGCCGCGCGCGCACCTATTGGAGCGCCTATCCGGAAGCTGCCAGCGGCAAGATCTACGGCGAGACCGCCAGGGCCGACGGCGAAGCGGCGTTCAAGGCCCTGCTCGGCAAGCCCTTCGATCTCGACCAGCCGGCGGAGCGACGCACTGGCCATGAAGTGTCGCCCTATGGCGTCGCGCTCGGCATCAGTTACCCGGCCGCTTCCGCGAACACGCTGATCGAGGCGTCGCAACGCGCCGGTCAGGCCTGGGCGCAAGCCTCGATCGAGGATCGTGCCGGCGTTTGTCTGGAAATCCTGCATCGCGTGAACCGTCAGAGCTTCCTGATGGCCAACGCCGTGATGCACACCACCGGGCAGGCTTTCATGATGGCGTTCCAGGCCGGCGGACCGCACGCGCAGGACCGCGGTCTGGAGGCCGTCGCTTACGCCTATGACGAAATGAACCGCGTGCCGCGCAGCGCAGAGTGGGCCAAGCCGCAAGGCAAAGGCGAACCGCTGCTGCTCGACAAAACCTGGCGCATCGTGCCGCGCGGCGTCGCGCTGACGATCGGCTGCGCCACCTTCCCGACCTGGAACGGCTATCCCGGCATCTTCGCCAGTCTGGCGACCGGCAACAGCGTCATCGTCAAGCCGCATCCGGGCGCCATTTTGCCGCTGGCGCTGACGGTTCAGATCGCCCGCGCGGTCTTGCGCGAAGCCGGCTTCGATCCCAACGTGGTGCTGCTCGCCGCCGACGAGGCGGAAGCGCCGATCACCAAGGATCTGGTCATGCGGCAGGACATCGAGATCGTCGACTTCACCGGCGGGCCCGTTTTCGGCGCCTGGCTCCGCGCCAACGCCAAGACCGACCTGGTGTTCACCGAAGAAGCCGGCATCAATCCGATTGTGATTGCGTCAACCGGCGATTTCCGCGGCATGTGCGGCAACATCGCCTTCTCGCTGTCGCTCTATTCCGGCCAGATGTGTACCGCGCCGCAGAATATCTTCGTGCCGGCGGACGGCATCGAAACCAATGACGGCCACAAGAGCTTCGACGACGTCGCCGCCGGCATCGCCGGATCAATCGACAAACTGCTGGGCGATCCCGAGCGCGCCGCCGGCATTCTCGGCGCGGTTCAAAACGAAGCGACGCAGGCGCGCGTCGCTTCGGCGCGCAAGCTGGGCCGCATCGTCCGCGATTCCGCGGCTGCCCCCGTTGCCGGCTTTGCCGAGGCCCGCACCGCAAGCCCGCTGCTATTGGCGGTCGATGCCGCCGACGAGGCCGCCTGGGGCGAGGAGCGCTTCGGCCCGATCAGCTTCGTGATCAAGACCGCGTCGACCGCCGACTCGATCACGCGCGCCGCGTCATCGGCGCGGCGCAAGGGCGCCATTACCGCGTCCCTTTACGCCACCGACGACGCCACCATCGATCAAGCGGCCAGCGCCTTCGCGCGCGCCGGCGTGGCGCTGTCGGTCAATCTCACCGGCGGCGTCTACGTCAACCAATCCGCCGCTTTCAGCGACTATCACGTCACCGGCGCCAATCCCGCCGGCAATGCGTGCCTGACCGACGCGGCCTTCGTTGCCAACCGATTCCGCGTCGCCACCATCCGCCGTCAGAGGGCGGCTTAGAACAACAAGACAACAAATCAAAATCTAGCACGGGAGGAATACATGACGACATATCTGCGAAGGAGCCTGCCGCGATTGATGGCTGCGGCCGCGTTCATTGTGGCTGCCGGCGCCGCCCACGCCGAAATCAAGATCGGCGCGGTGCTGTCGGTCACCGGACCCGCCTCGTTCCTCGGCGACCCGGAAAAGAAGACGCTGGAAATGTACGTCGCCGACATCAACGCCAAAGGCGGCGTCAACGGCGAGAAGATCAATCTGATCGTCTATGACGACGCCGGCAATCCGAACCAGGCCCGCACTTTCGGCACCCGCCTGATCGAGCAGGACAAGGTCGACGCGCTGCTCGCCGGATCGACCACCGCGACCACCATGGCCATCATCCCGCTGGCGGAAGAAGCCAAGATTCCCTTCATCAATTTTGCCGGCGCGGTGCAGGCCGTGTTTCCGGTCAAACCCTATGTCTTCAAGACCCCGCACACCGACCTGATGGCGTGCGAGAAGATCTTCGAGGACTTGAAGAAGCGCGGCTTGACCAAGATCGGCATCATCTCGGGCAAGGACGCCTTCGGCGCCTCGATGTTGCAGCAGTGCATGACCGTCACCGCCAAATACGGCATCGAGGTGCTGCACCAGGAAACCTACGGCCCCAGCGACACTGACATGACGCCGCAGCTCACCAACATCAAGGGCAAGGCCGGCATCCAGGCGGTCGTCAATCCCGGCTTCGGCCAGGGGCCAGCGATCGTGACGCGCAACTACAAGCAGCTCGACATCAAGGTGCCGCTCTATGAGAGCCATGGCGTCGGCTCCAAGCAGTATATCGAGCTTGCCGGCGCCGCCGCCGAGGGCGTCCGTCTGCCGGCTTCGGCCTTGCTGGTCGCCGACAAGCTGCCCGACAACGACCCGCAGAAGAAGGTCGTGGTCGAGTACAAGGCGACCTACGAGAAGAATACCGGGCAGCCGGTGTCGACCTTCGGCGGTCACGCCTATGACGGCCTGATGATCCTTGTCGATGCGATAAAGCGCGCCAAGAGCACCGACAAGGCCAAGGTGCGCGATGCCATCGAGGCGACCAAGAACTTCATGGGCACCGGCGGCGTGGTCAACATGTCGCCGACCGACCATCTCGGCCTCGACCTCTCGGCCTTCCGGATGCTCGAGATCAAGAACGGCGACTGGACCCTGGCGAACTAAGGCTCTGAGGCCACACTGACGCTTCCCCTCATCCTTCGAGACGGCCGCTGCGCGGCCTCCTCAGGATGAGGGGTAGTTGCGCCTCATGGTGAGGAGCATCGCGCAGCGATGCGTCTCGAACCATGGGGCGATACGACTGAGAGACCTCATGCCCGAATTCCTGCAATTCGCATTTTCCGGGCTGACCGTGGGCGCGATCTACGCCCTGGTCGCCCTCGGATTCACGCTGATCTACAACGCCTCCGGCGTGATCTATTTCGCCCAGGGCGAATTCGTCATGCTCGGCGGCATGGTGACCGTCTTTGCGCACGCGGCCGGCATGCCCTTGCCGCTCGCCGCCTTGACCGCGCTCGTCACCGCGGTCGTCATCGGATTGACGCTGTATAAGTTCGCGATCGAACCGGCGCGCGGGGCGTCCGCTGTGTCGCTGATCATCATCACCATCGGCGCGTCGATTCTGCTGCGCGGCGTCACCAGCATCGTCTTCGACAAGAATTTTCATTCGCTGCCGCCTTATGCCGGCGGCGAACCCTGGATCGTCGGCGGCGCGGCGCTGCTGCCGCAGAGCATCATCGTTCTCGCCGGCGCGGCCGCGATCGTGGCGGCGCTCTGGTATTTCCTCACCCGCACCCTCACCGGCAAGGCCGTGCTGGCGACCGCCGCCAACCGGCTCGCCGCGCGCCTGGTCGGCATCAACACCAATGCGGTGGTTGGACTGTCGTTCGCGGTATCGGCGGCGATCGGCGCCATCGGCGGCATCCTGATGACGCCGATCACCTTCACCAGCTACGATTCCGGCACGCTGCTGGCGCTCAAGGGTTTCGCCGCGGCGATGCTGGGCGGCATGGGCAACCCGATCGGCGCGGTGGTCGGCGGGCTTGCCGTCGGTCTGTTGGAGGCCTTCAGCGCCGGCTACATCTCATCGAGCTACAAGGACGCCGTCGCCTTCCTGGTCATTCTCGGTGTCCTGTTCGTGATGCCGAACGGCCTGTTCGGACGCAGCGGCGTGGAGCGCGTCTAGATGCGCCGCTTCTTTGACAGCCCTTATGCCGTCGTCCTGGTGCTGGCGGTCGTGGTCGCGATCCTGCCGCTGGCGCTGCCGTCGCTGTTCTATCTGCGCGTCGCCGCGCTGATCTGCATCTTCGCGCTCGCCGTCGTCGGGCTCAATCTGCTGATCGGCTTTGCCGGACAGGTGAGCCTCGGCCACGCCGGATTTTTCGGCATCGGCGCCTACGCGGTCGCCATCGGCCCGACGCATCTCGGCGTTCCGCCGTGGCTGGCGCTGATCGCCGGCGCCGCCGCCGCCGGCATCGTCGCCTTCCTGGTTGGCCGCCCGATCCTGCGCCTGCGCGGGCATTATCTCGCGGTGGCGACGCTCGGCATGGGGCTGCTGTTCGCCATGGTGTTTGCCAATGAATCGGCCTGGACCGGCGGACCGGACGGCATGCCGGTGCCGCGGCTGGAAGTATTCGGCTGGCGCATCAGCGGGCCGTGGAGCTGGTACTGGATCGCCGGCGTCACCTTGGTGATCGGCGCCTGGATCGCCGCCAATGTCATCGCCAGCCCGACCGGCCGCGCGCTGCGCGCCATTCACGACAGCGAAACCGCGGCGCAGGTGCTCGGCATCGACGTCGCGCGCTACAAGCTGATCGCTTTCGTGCTTTCGGCGGTCTATGCCGCGGTCGCCGGCGCCTATCTGGCGATGTTCGACGGTCTGGTGACGCCGGAAGCCGCCGGCTTCCTGCGCTCGATCGAATTCGTCACCATGGCCGTGCTCGGCGGGCTGGGCTCGACGCTCGGCGGCATCGTCGGCGCCGCGCTCCTGGTGCTGCTGCCGCAACTGCTCACCGTGTTTCACGATTACGAACACATCGCGCTTGGCCTGGTGATGATCCTCGTCATGATCTTCGTGCCGGCCGGCATCGTGCCGTCGCTCGCCACCTTGCTGGGATGGAAGCGGTCATGAGCCGGCTGGCGGTCGACAATCTCGGCATCAGCTTCGGCGGCGTCACCGCGCTGACGGATGTATCGTTTAACGTCGAAGCCGGCGAAATCTTCGCCATCATCGGTCCCAATGGCGCAGGCAAGACGACCTTGTTCAACATCGTCTCCGGCCTTTATCCGCCGCGCCAGGGCCGCGTGCTGCTGAACGACGAAGACGTCACCGGCCTGCCGCCGTTCAAGCTGGCGCGGCGCGGGCTGTCGCGCACGTTCCAGAACCTCCAGGTATTCTTCCGCATGAGCGCGGTCGACAATGTGATGGTCGGCCGCCACATGCACGAGAAGCGCAACGTGATCGCGCATCTGTTCACGCTGCCGTCGGTGCTCGAGCAAAACCGCGTCACCCGGGCCAAGGCCGAGGAACTGTTGGCCTTCGTCGATTTGTCCGACGTCACCGACCGCCCGGCCGGCAACCTGCCTTATGGCGCGCTGCGCCGGCTGGAAATTGCGCGCGCGCTGGCGACCGAGCCGAAGATCCTGCTGCTCGACGAGCCGGCCGCCGGCTGCAATCCGGTCGAGACCGAAGAGATCGACAATGTGATCCAGAAGATCGCCGCGACCGGCGTCGCCGTCGTGCTGGTCGAGCACGACATGAAGCTGGTGATGAAGATCTCGCATCGCATTCATGTGCTCGACCAGGGCCATACCATCGCGCAAGGCTCGGCCGCGCAGGTGCGGACCGACGAGCGCGTCATCGCCGCCTATCTCGGCCGCCACGGGCAGCGGGAGGCCGGCCGTGCTTAAAGTCGAGGACGTCGTTTGCCGCTACGGCCGCATCGAGGTGCTGCACGGCGTTTCGTTGAAAGTCGGCGCCGGCGAAATCGTGTCGCTGATTGGCAGCAATGGCGCCGGCAAGACGACTTTGATGCGCGTGATCTCCGGCATACTGCCGATGACCGGCGGACGCATCGTGTTCGAGGACGAGGAAATCGACCGCCTGCCGGCGCATCTGCGCGTCGTGCGCGGCATCGCCCAGGTGCCGGAGGCGCGTCAGGTTTTTGCGCCGTTATCGGTCGACGACAATCTCCTGCTCGGCGGGTTCCGCCGCAATGCCGCCGACGTGCCGCGCGAACTCGATCGCATCTATGCGCTGTTTCCGGCGCTGGCCGATCGGCGCGGCATCGCCGCCGGCAATCTGTCGGGCGGGCAGCAGCAGATGCTGGCCATCGGCCGCGCTTTGATGAGCGGCCCGCGCCTGCTGCTGCTCGACGAACCGTCGATGGGGCTGGCGCCTGTTCTGGTCGATCAGATTCTCGACACGGTGGTGGCGCTGCGCAAGGACGGCGTCACCATTCTGCTGGTCGAGCAGAATGTCAACGCGGCGCTCGCCATCGCCGACCGCGCCTATGTGATCGAGACCGGACGCATCGTGCTGGCGGGTGCGAGCGCGACGTTGGCCGACAATCCGCGCGTGCGCGAAGCCTATCTGGGACTATGACGATGGCCGACGAGTTCATGTCCTCACGCGGATTGAGCGTGTCGCGCGGCGGCGGCGGCGAGCCTTTGGTCGTACTGCTGCACGGGCTCGGCGCCAATCGCGCGGTGTGGCAGCGAATGATCGCCGTCGCGGACAAACATTGGCCGGGGCGCTGGATGGCGCCCGACCTGCGCGGCCATGGCCGCTCGCTGTGCGAGGGACCTTACGGCTATGCCATGCATGCCGCCGATATCGCCGAACTGATCCGCGACGAGCCGGGCGACAATGTCACGCTCGCCGGGCATTCCTTCGGCGGCGTGGTGGCGGCGATGACCGGCACCGGCTGGTTCGGTCCGCAAGTGAAAGATGTCGCGGCGTTCGGCGTCAAGATCGCGTGGACGCCGGACGAAGAAGCCAAAGCGCACGAACTGGCCCAACGCCCTGCCCGCGTGTTCGCGACGCGGGCCGAAGCCATCGACCGCTTTCTGAAATCGTCCGGCCTGTTCGGACTGGCCGATGCCGCATCGGACACGGCGGCGTCCGGCGTTGCCGGGTCGGAAGGACACTGGCAGGTCGCCATGGACCCGCGCTGCTTCGGCGCGGTCGGGCCGTCGATCGAGCGGATCCTGCGCCTGAGCGTGGCGCCGCTGCGGCTCGCCGCCGGCGCCGGCGACCCCATGGTCACGCTCGCGCAGATGCGCGCCATCGATCAGGCGGCGTGGACGTTCACCGGCGCCGCGCATAATGCCCATTGGGAAACGCCGGAACTGGTGTGGGACTTCATCGTGAACCGGACATAACGGGAGCGCGCCAAACCATGCGCCTATCGATTTTCTCAGTGCAGGACCACTACCCCGCCGGCGCCCGCAGCGTGGCGCAGCTTTATGGCGAGGTCATTGCGCAGGCCGAACTCGCCGACCGCATCGGCTACGACACGTTCTGGGTGGCCGAGCATCATTTCCACGAATATGGCGTGGTGCCCAATCCGGCGCTGATGCTGGCGACTTTGGCGCAACGCACCAAACGGCTGCGGCTCGGCACCGCGATTTCGATTTTGACGTTTCACAATCCGCTGACGGTGGCGGAGAACTACGCCATGGTCGACGTGCTGTCGGGTGGGCGGCTGGTCTATGGCGTCGGCTCCGGCTATCTGCCGCACGAGTTCGCCGGCTACGCCATCGATCCGGCCGAAAAGCGCGACCGCTTCGACGAAAACCTCGCCATCGTGCGCCGCCTGCTGGCCGGCGAACGCGTCAGCGCCAAAGGCCGCTTCAGCAACGTCGACGCGGTGGCGCTCAACGTACGGCCGCTCCAGACGCAAGTGCCGATCTACGTCGCCGTGCTGCGGCGCGAGGCCGCCTTCCACATCGGCAAGCAGGGCAACAACCTGATGTGCGTGCCTTATGCCTCGGTCGATCATTTCAACGAGATCGCCGATCTGATCGGCGACTACCGCCGCGGCCGCGGCGAGGCGGGTATCGCGCCCTCGGACGACGACGCCGTGGTGACGCTGCATACGCATGTCGCCGAGAGCGATGCCGCAGCCCGCCGCGACGCCGAGGCGGCGTTCAACCTTTATGTCGACACACGGCTCTACGCCAAGAAGTCGACCTATGACGACGCCATGCGCAATGAGGTCCACTTGTTCGGCTCGGTCGAAACGGTCACCGACAAACTGGTGGCGCTGCACCGCATGGGTGTGCGGCACGTCTCGACATTGCAGAATTTCGGGCTGCTGGCACCGCCGCTGGTGCAGGAGTCGATGGAACGGTTGATGCGCGAGGTGATGCCGAAAGTGGCGGCGCGGGTTTGATTGCTTCCCGGTAGGTTACTGCGAGACGCTCGCCGCCTGCTCGGGCTTGCGCGGCACGGGAACCGGCGTCGATGCGGCGGCGGCAGGTGCGCGGACAGCAGCAGACGGCGCCGCAAACTTGAGAGCGCGCTGCGGCTTGCCGCCATTGGCCTCACGAAGGCTCGCGACGTAGTCCTCCGGCTTCATCCACAGAAAGCCGGGCGTCTTCAGGCCCATCTGGTCCGCGATACCGTTTCCGAACATCACGCAGTTGTTCCACAGCGCGTTCCACATCGGGTTGTCGGCTTTGAGCTGGGCGATATGCGCCGACACTTTCCGGAAGGTGGGAGCATCGACGTGGACGCGATAGCGCGCCGTCACATATTTCTCTTCGAGATCGCCGTCGCTGGCGCCCGTCTCGCCCGGCACAAATACCAGATGGCCCAGCATCCATGACACGACGCTGCAGTTCGGGCAGTTATTACCATCGCCCGCCGGATGCAGCCCGGCAATGTCGCTCGATGCGATTTCGCCGCGCGAATTCAAGCGCCCGTAAAGCACATACATATGCCCATAGGTCGCCGCCGAACGGGCGCGAAATTCAACGAAATACGGCTTGTATGAACTGCGTTTCGCCTCGGCCCCGGAATTCTCCGTTGCCATGGCGGGAAGAGCGATCAAGCCGGCCAGGGCGATCGCCAGTCCAAATCCAAACCTATGGCAGAAGCGGAGACAAACTTGCGACCCGAGAAAATTCCGCATGAACGCCTCCAAACAACGAACGCTACGCCGATGCAATCGGGGCGAGACGCTACCGGGCACAAGACGCTGCCGCACATTTTGGGCAGGCTTGGGAATCCGGGCAGATTCGGAACGAGTTGAAGCTGTTCAGCGCTAGGACGAGAAAGGATTCGGGTAGAGTCGAAACCCTTCCTCGTCACTAGAGCAAAAGACGAAGATTAGCCCTTCGTCTGGACGACAGGTGCCTTGCCCTTACCAAGCGGCGCTTTGCCTTTGCCAGCGCAGCTGGCAACGCTCAACCCGATAACGGCAGTGCAGATGATAACCAGGACTTTTTTCATGACGCGCCCCAATGAGGTAAGAGTTTCACGCTGCGATTCATAGTAAGAGCCCAAGAATATAGCTAGTGCAAAAATAACACACTCCACATCAATGCGGATGTAGATGCAGTTTTCTCAGGCGTTCCAGGCACTTCCCGACTGAAAGCTCAGCGAAATTCTTCGCAGCTCCCGACCAAGGGATACCGGTCGGGATAGCGCTTCTTCAAAGCGGCTTCCGTTTGCTCGAGGGCGGCCTCGCATGCCTTCTTTGAGGCGTATCGCGGCGAGGGTTTGATCTCGGCGCCGGCCGGCCGAATCATGAATTGCCAATAGGCGGAAGCCGGCGTTGCGGCCAAAACTAACGCGCCGATCATGACGAAACTGACGATACCAAGCTTCATTTTCAAATTCACGGATTTGCCCTTCCAGGACTATCGCCGAAAACCGGGGTATCATGCAAGCCGGTCACCGCAGGACGACGACTTTCGTGCCCCAGCCGACCCGCTGGTATAAGTCCATAACGTCTTGATTATGCATTCGGATGCAGCCGTAGGATACAAACCTGCCGATCGATCCTGGTGCGTTGGTACCGTGGATGGCGTACTGGCCCCGGTCCAGAACCAGCGCGGCAGCCCCCATCGGATTGCTCGGACTGCCTCCCGGGATGACGGCCGGAAGGGAAGGCCTGTCCCGCCTGATCTCGTCGGGTGGCGACCAACCCGGCTTTAAATATTTCCCGGCAATGTGGGCGGTCCCAAACCAGGTCTTGCCGGCGCGCCCCACCCCGACCGGATAGCGAATCGCCCTCCCGTCGCCGACGACGAAGTACAGACGCCGCTCATTCGTCTTGACGACGATCGTTCCCGGCGAGAAGCCATCGAGCCGGACGACCTCCCGGCCGCTGGCGGGTGTGGTCAGGCCCAGGCAAATCAGCACCAAAGCCGCCAAAGTCACATTGCGCATAGGCTGTCACGCTGCTCCGTTGATCCGTTGATCCGTTGATCCGTTGGGCCGCTTACGGCGAAGAACCGGTTCCGTCAAATTGCGCGGGCTTTGTCTGGCCGTCGACGGCATCCGCCGTTAGAATCGGCACGCCGGACAATAAATGCTATGATCGATTATGTCGCAGACGCTCGCTGAAATTCTCTGGTTCGCCGGCTTGGCCGGTTGGTATGTCATCCGTCACCCGTTCGTACGCCGGGCGCGCAAGAGCGCCGTCAAGCAGTCGCTGTTCGACACGCGCGAACGGATCCTGCTCTTTTCGGCGACCGCCGGTCTTTTCCTGATTCCCGCCGTCTATGTCCTGACCGGGTTTCCGGCGGCGCTCGACCGTCCCTTCATCCCGGCGCTGGCATGGGCGGCGCTCGCGCCCTTGATCGGCGCGCTCTGGCTGTTCCGCCGTAGCCATGCCGATCTCGGAAAGAACTGGTCGGTGACCCTGAAGGTCCGCGAGCAGCACGCCGTCGTCAGGAACGGCGTTTATCGCCATATCCGGCACCCGATGTACGCGTCGTTTTTTCTTCTCGGATTTGCGCAACTGCTGCTGCTGCCGAACTGGCTTGCGGGTGCCGCGGGACTGGCCGGGGTCGGCATCCTGTTCGGTTTCCGCGTGGCCCGCGAGGAGCAGATGATGATCGGGGCCTTCGGCGACGACTATCGGTCTTATAGGGCCGCGACGAAGTACATCATTCCTTGGGTCCTATGACCGCCACCGCAGCCCGGAAATAGCCCATGCGCGGACGCACCGTTCGAATCTCGCTACCGAGACGCATGGTCATCGACTTTCTGCACTTTGCCGCCGCCGTTCCCACCATACCGGTGCAGCGGCGGATGGCGCTGCGCGAACTGGCCGGCGCGCGCGCCGCCTGCCGGGACCGGGTGCGGTGGACCGTGCTGTTCACGAAGGCCTACGCGCTGGTGGCGCGCGAATTTCCCGAACTGCGCCGCGCCTACGTCACGATTCCATGGCCGATGTTTTATGAATATCCGGTCAGCTACGCCAACGTCGTGGTCGAACGAACCTATGAAGGCGAGCGGGCCCTCTTTTCCATCATCATCAAGGATCCCGCCGAGCGGCCGCTTCAGGAACTGGGTGTTTTCCTGCAGGACGCATCGGCTGCCAATATCGACGACGTCAAGGAATTCCGCCGCTCGCTTCGCATCGCCAGGCTTCCCCTCCCCTTGCGCCGGTTGATCTGGTGGGTCGGCCTGAATGTCGGCCGGCAGCGCGCGCGGCACTTCGGTACCTTTACGCTGTCCGTTTACTCCGCGCTCGATGCGGAATCGCTGCACCCCCTGACGCCTCTGACGACGCTGCTGACTTACGGCGTCATCGATCGCGACGGCAACGTCAATGTCCGCATCATCTACGATCACCGGGTATTGGACGGCGCGACGGTCGCGCGCGCGCTCGCGCGTCTGGAGGAGATACTCAACACGGAGATCGTCAGCGAACTGCGGTCGCTGTCGCAAGACCGCTAAGAGCTGCACCGAATGCGCTCCCGCGCCTATCGGACGGCAGCAACTCGGAAATTCTCAATTGATTTCATGGCGGTCCCGAGAGGAGTCGAACCTCCGACCTTCGGTTTAGGAAACCGCTGCTCTATCCTGCTGAGCTACGGGACCGTGTGCCGCGATCTAGCACACTGTTTCGCGGCATGCACGGTCCCCTATTGGGCTGAGTTTTTCGTTATGGTCTCCGCCATTGCAACGGGATTTTATGGCGGGCCGCCATGATGAAAAGGCGCTGCGTCATTGCGTTCGTCTTGACGTCGCTCGGCGTCGGCGCGGCCAATAGCGCGCCTTGCGCCCTGCCCGGGACCAGTTCCGGCACCGTCTCCGCGGTCCGCGACGGGCGAACGCTTCAACTGGCCGATGGCCGCGACGTGCGCCTGGCCTTCATCGAAGGGGCGGACCGCGGCGCCGGCGCGCTGCGGACCCTGGTCGACGGCCGGACGCTGCGGCTGGACCACGCCAGCCCCGGCACCGACCGCTACGGCCGGCTGGTCGCCTTCGCCACATTGCCCGGCGCCGCCCAATCGGTGCAGGAAACCTTGCTGGCGCAGGGGGAAGCGCTGGTTTCGGCCCGGATCGGCAGCAAAACCTGCGCGGAAGCGCTGCTGGCCGCCGAGCGGGCGGCCCGGACCGCCGGGCGCGGCCGCTGGGCCGACCCCAATTTCGCCCCTTTGAGTTCCGAAAATCTGCCCGGGCTCGACGCCGCGCGCGGCCGTTTCGCGCTGGTCGAAGGCAGGGTATTGTCGGTGCGGGAAAGCGGCGCCACCATTTACATGAATTTCGGGCGGCGCTGGACGCGCGACTTCACCGTCACCCTTCTTAAACGCCGGCAGGGCACATTCGCCGCCGCCGGCCTGGACGTGAAAGAGCTCGAAGGCCGGCGCGTCAGGGTGCGCGGCTGGATCGAGCGGCGCGGCGGCCCGATCATCGACGCGGCCGCGCCTGAACAGATTGAACTGGTCGATTGATGCGGGGCTGGACGACGACAACGGCTGCGATGAGGAATGGCCGGCGCGGCGCAGCGCTCGCGGCCGTGCTGTTGCTCGCCGCCTGCACCGCCACCCCCGCCAACCGGCAGGTGTCGCTGCCGGTGCCGGACGCATCGGCCGCCGACGAAACCCAGCCGCTGGCGCAGCGAGAGCACGCGCGCATTCTCGCCTCCTATGGCGGCGTTTATGAAAATGCGCGGCTCCAGGCGACGATCGAAAGCACCGTTGCGCGTCTGGTCGCGGCGTCCGAACGGCCCGACCTGAAATACCGCGTCACCATGCTCAACTCGCCGGCGATCAACGCCTTCGCGCTGCCGAACGGGAATCTCTATATATCGCGCGGGCTGGTCGCACTCGCGAGCGACAAGGCCGAACTTGCTTCCGTGCTGGCGCATGAAATGGGCCACGTCATCGCGCGCCATGCCGCCATCCGCGAGGAGCAGGCGCGGCAGACCGCGATCATCGGCACATTGGTCAACGACGTGTTGAGCGATCCGGAGACCGGCGCGCTGGCGCTGGCCAAGTCGAAGCTGACCTTGGCAAGCTTCTCGCGCGCGCAGGAATTCGAGGCCGACGGCATCGGCGTCGGCATTTCGGCGCGCGCCGGTTTCGATTCGTTCGGCGCCTCGCGCTTCCTCACCGGCATGCAGCGCAATGCCGATCTGAAAACGCCGGGCAGCGGCGCGCCCGACCCGCGCGCGCTCGACTTTCTCTCCAGCCATCCGGCAACGCCGGAGCGCGTCAAGAACGCGCTCGCCAATGCGCGGCAGTTCTCCGGCCCCGGCGGCGGCGAACGCGACCGCGCCGAATATCTCGGTGATCTCGACGGCATGGTCTATGGCGAGGACCCCAGCGAAGGCTTCGCGCGCGGCCGGCGCTTTCAGCATCCCAAGCTCGGCTTCACCTTCATGGCGCCGCCCGGCTTCTCGCTCGACAACACCGCGCAGGCGGTGCTCGGCCTCAAGGATGGCGGCGGCGAGGCGATGCGGCTCGACCTGGTCAGCGTGCCGGCCGAACAGACGCTGTCGAATTATCTGAAGTCCGGCTGGATCGAGAATGTCGATGCGAGCAGCATCGAGGAATTCAAGGTCAACGGCTTTGCCGCGGCGACGGCGACCGCCAAAGGCGAACAATGGGCGTTCCGGCTGTTCGCCGTGCGCTTCGGCAGCGACGTCTATCGTTTCATTTTCGCCGCCAAGACCATGACCGCGCCGAGCGACCGTTCGGTCCGCGAGGCGGTCAATTCGTTCCGCCGCATGAGTGTGAGGGAAAGCGCGCAGGTCCACCCGCTGCGTTTGAGCATCGTCACCGTGCGCGCCGGCGACACGCCGGAGAAGCTGGCGCAGCGCATGGCGCTCGGCGATCAGCCGCTGCAACGGTTCCTGGTGCTCAACGGGCTTGCCGCCGGCGAGAAACTCAAGCCGGGCGACAAAGTGAAGTTGGTGGTGGAGTAACCTACTCCTCGCCCGCCTCGCGGTTGATCGTGAACTCGCGCGGCACGTCCGGCCCCCACAGATAGAACGAATCTTCCGGCGCGTGGTCGGCGGTGGGCCAGCGCTCTTCCTTCGGAATGTAATCGATATCGCAGGAATATTCCGAGAAGCTGCCCCATGGGTCCATGATGTAGTGGAAGTAGTTCGAGCCGAGGACGTGGCGGCCGAGACCCCAGCCCTTCTGATAGCCCTTGTCGTGCATGCGCATGGCGCCTAGGCCGATGTCGTTGACGCTCGACACGTCCCAGCTGCAATGGTGGAAGCCCGGCGCCGACGACTTCACCAGCGCCAGCATGTGATGGTCGCTGCCGTGAATGCCGTGCATGAACGCCACCAGATCGGAGGCGCGGTCGGAAAGACGCAGGCCGAGCGTGCGCTCGTAGAACTTGATCGAGGCGAGCACGTCGCTGGTGAAGATCAGCACATGCGACAGGCGGCGCGGCCGCACCGCCGGCGCCGACGCGCGCACGCTGGCCGCCGCCTTGCCGGCCGGCACCGTCACCCACTGGCTGTCTGATTTCTGGTCGGGCGACACCTTCGGCGCCACCTTCACTTCCATCAAAACGCCTTCATGGTTACGAAACCAGAAACCGTTGCTTTCAAAACCGGGCGGCGGGTCGATCAGCTTGATGCCCTCGCCCTCGATGCGCGCCTTCAGCCGCGCAATGTCCTCGGCATAGCAGCCGAACGACAGATGATGCATCGCCTTGGCCTTGCCTTCGACAACGGAACCCCAGCTATGGTCATGACCGAAGGTCTTGAGCTGCAACGAATTGCCGTTGCGCACCATGTTGAGACCGAAGTTGGTATAGAACTCGTCGGCCGCGTTCATGTCGGGAACCGACAGAACGAACTGATCGAGCGAGTGAACGCCGAGCGCGCCGGATTCGGTTGTCGGCGCGACATAGCCCTGAATAGCCGTCATTTCAAAACTCCCTGGACCCTCGATGGGGGTTATTTGCCGGTATCATACGCCCGCGCTGGCATGGCGCAAATCGCTTCCACGCGTTCTTTCGCCGTTGCGACGGCGTGAAATCCTGCCCACCCGGTCCCCAAGCGAGGGCGTGGGAACGAAGTCGCCGCCGGCGGCTTTTATGAGGATGGATGCATCGGACAACGAAGGCCTCGGCCTCTCAGTACTGGTCTACTTGGGCGCCATTTTGGGCGCCCTCGCTCTGTTGGCCGTGCCGGCCTATTGGGCGCTTCAGCCAACTGTTTATGCCAACCCGCCGCTGGCCCAGGCCGACCCGCTGTTGAATTCGCCGATCATCGGCCAGCGCATCGCGAGCCGGGTTCCCCTTGTCGCGCTGAAGCGCCAGAGCCTGGTCGATGCCGAGACTACCGCCTTCCTGAATCCGAAGAAGAAGGCCGTGCCGGCTCAGCGCGTCGCTTCTCGTCCAGCGCGCCGCGTTGCCGGCACTCCCGTGGCGGACCTCCAGACCGAACGCGGCCGGCCGGCAATATTTCCGTTCAATCTGTTCTGAGCCATTCGGCGACGTCTATTTCAGCGTGCCCGAGACGCGCAGGATATAGGCCAGCACCTCGGCCACGGCACGATAGAGATTCTCCGGAATTTCCTGGTCGATCTCGACATTCGACAGCGCCACCGCGAGCTCCGGATTCCGCGAAATCGGCACGCCGCTGGCGCTACCGACGTCGACAATGTGGCGCGCCAATTCGCCACGGCCGACCGCCGTCACTTTCGGCGCATCCGGCGCCGCGTAGTGAAGCGCGACCGCAAGCGTCTTTGAAGGTTCGCTCATGAGGCGTGATCGACGTAAAGGCCATGGTCCGCGGACGCGGCGGCCGGCTGACCGGCCTGACAGGTGAGAACGCCGGGCTCGAGTTCGGCCCGGCGCAGGCCCGCTTCCAGCAAAGGCAGGCCCGCCAGCAGGCTCTCCGCGCTCTCCGTGCGTTCGGCATTGAGCGTCACGGTCGCCTTGCCGCCCACCAGCGCAATGCGCACATGCACCGCGCCGATCGGCTCGAGGTCGATCGAGAAATTGGCGCGCCACACCGGCTCGATAACGTCGCCGTCACGCTGCGCGCCGTCGCGCTCGATGCGCAGTTGCGCCACGGCCGTGCCGTTCGGCGTCGCCATCGGGATGTCGAAGGTCATGCGGCTGGAATTGGCATCGGCAGGCCGGGTGTTGAAGTCGGCGCGGTCGGGCAGCGACGCGATCTTCAGGATCATCTCGCGGGCAATCGCCGAGTCGGTCTTGTCGAGCAGATGCAGCGCCAGTTCGCGCGCCGTCGCGTTGGCCGGCAGCGCCGGATTGGCGGAAGGCTGCGGCACCGTTGGGCCGTTCGGATAAGGCAGCATGGGGCCGGCCGGCCGCGATGTCGCTAGCGTCGGCGCGGCCGGCGCAGCGGAGGACGATGGTGTGCCCGTGCTTGGAGGCAGAGCGCGCTCGGCGCTTTCCCAGTTCTTCAGCGCCTCGCGCAAAGACAGCAGCACCGCGCGGGCATCGAGGGGCACTGGCGGTCGCGACAGGTCACGCGATGCGCCCGGGTTGCTGACGACGCCCGATTGCGCCAGCGCCAGTTTGATGTCGTCGGCATCGATGCCGGCGGACGCCGTTGCATCGAGCCGCAACGCGAAAAGTTGTTTTGCCGGGACGACGACCGGCGGCGGCATCGACATAGACAATTTCGGCTGCGCGAGACTGGCTTCGAGATCGGCATAAAGCTGCGCAATGCCGCCCTGGCGCGTGGCGGCATCGCGGACGATGGTCGCCGCGATCTGGCCGATACGTTCCGGCGACGCTTGCGCCGGCCGTGGCTGCGTCTCCATACGCGCGCTGATTTGGGTGCCGGGCTGCGCCACATTGCCTGAGCGCGATGACTTCACATCGGGCAACGGCGTCAGCAAGAGTTCGGGCTCGGCGACAGTCCCTTTAACGGCAAGTTCGACGCGCGTACCGGGAACGAGCGCTTTATCGGTATGAACGTCGAGCGTGCCGGACGGCAGTTGCAGCCGGAACGTCGTGTCCTTGATCAGCGACAGCACCAGCGCATTGATCACGTCGCCCGGCTTCAATTGCAGAAGCTGCGCCAGCGATGCGCCCGCTGCGGTGTTCGTCGATGGCGACAGGGAGACGGATGACATGACGCCCGACCCTAGGGGCGCGTCATTAAGGAGTTGTTAAGCATGCCGGCAAGACGCCAACTCCGCTCATTCCCGCGCAAGCGGGAATCCAGATCTTCAAATCAGGAGAGAGAAGAACTGGATCCCCGCTTGCGCGGGGACGAACGGAGAGAGGCGTTGCCCGCAACCACCACAAAAAAAAGCCCGGCATCGCTGCCGGGCTTTTGTTTATTTTATTCGTCTGGGTCGCCCGGCTTGTCGCCGTTGGCCGTTCAGGCCGCTTCTTCCTCGGTCGCCTCTTCAGTACCGGCTTCCTCGGCCGGCTTGGGGCCGCGCCGCGGGCCCTTGGCGAGCGCGCCTTCGATTTCCTTGATCGCCTCGGTCTCGGTGACCTTCTGCACCGCCGCGATTTCGCGCGACAGGCGGTCGAGGGCGGCTTCGTAAAGCTGACGCTCGGAATAGGACTGCTCGGGCTGGGTGTCCGAACGGAACAGGTCGCGCACGACTTCGGCGATGGCGACGATGTCGCCCGAGTTGATCTTGGCTTCGTATTCCTGCGCACGGCGCGACCACATGGTGCGCTTAATGCGGGCGCGGCCCTTGAGCGTCTCGAGCGCGCGCTTGACCAGCGGCGGCTCGGCCAGCTTGCGCATGCCCACCGACACGATCTTGGCGGTCGGGACCCGCAGGGTCATCTTGTCCTTGATGAAATTGATGACGAAAAGCTCGAGCTTCGCGCCGGCGATTTCCTGCTCCTCGATGGCCAGAATCTGGCCGACCCCGTGGGCGGGATAGACGATGAATTCGTTGGTCTTGAACCCTTGGCGCTGGGTCGTCTTCTTGGCGGTCATTCCGGGCAAAACTCCTTCACCGGCGGCCGCCTTGCGGCTACCGGTCGATTTGGCTTCGGGCGCCCCGCTGCGGCTTGCGCCACGCGAGACTTGCGAGGACCGCCGAACTTCGGCGGCCTTTTTGGGCTTCCGACTCATGCCGGAGGAACCTTTTTTAGATTTTTGACGCGATTTATCTGCCACTGCTCAACGCGTGGAACGCACGCCCTCTATGAAAGACCCTTGGGGGAGCAACCGCAAAATCAAGGCTCCCAGAGTCGGGAGCGCATCCGTTAGCGGTGTTCTTAAGCTTCATCGGATTAAACAAGTATATAGCACATTTTTGGCCAAAATCAAAGCCTTATGACGTTACAAATGCGCAATTCAGCTGTTGCATATCTGAAAATTGGCTGATTCGGTTAACGCGCTGCCCCAAAAAGAGGCAATCTCGAATCGAGTTCTCAAGCCTTCCGCAAGGTTCCGAAGCGGACCCGCCAAGCAGCGTCAATCGCCCTCGCCCGGATTAGGCGAAAAGAACTTGGCGAACTTGTCCGGCACCCCGTCCCAATCCTTGGCGTCCGGCGGCGCCTCGCGCTTGACCGTGATGTTCGGCCAGGTCTTGGCATATTCGGCGTTGATCTCCAGCCACTTTTCCAGGCCCGGCTCGGTGTCCGGCTTGATCGCGTCGGCGGGACATTCCGGCTCGCAGACGCCGCAGTCGATGCATTCGTCCGGGTGGATGACCAGCATGTTCTCGCCTTCGTAGAAGCAGTCCACCGGACACACCTCGACGCAGTCCATGTATTTGCACTTAATGCAGCTTTCATTGACGATATAGGTCATCCAAGGCTCCGGACGTGAACGGCGCAGGCGCTGCCTAACGTAAGCGTAAATAGGCCGCAACCTGCCCCATTGCCAATGATCTGGATCAGGTTTTCGGCCTAAGGCCGGAAAGATCGCTGTAAGTGGCCGTTGCCTCCGGCGGGCCGCCGCGCCGCTCGCAGAAGCCGACAACCTCCAGAATGCGGACCGTACGATCCAGTGCGAGGGTCACGACGTCGCCGGTCCGCAGCGCATGACTGGGGGCGGTGACGCGCTGGCTGTTGACCCGGACATGACCGGCTTCGACCCGCGATGACGCATCCGAGCGGGTGCGGACCACCCGCGCATGCCACAGCCATTTGTCGATGCGCTGGCGGTCCAAAGGAGCCTACGGCTCTTTATTGCCTTCGAGCTGCTGCTTGAGCGCGGCCAGTTTGGCGAAAGGCGAATTGGGATCCGGCGCCTTGTCGCGCGCTCCCGAGCCCGAACCATGCGGCTTGGCATAATACTGCTCGCGCTCGGCGCGCTCGACCTGATCGCCCTTGTCGCGGCGCGGACGGCCGCCAAAGTCGCCACGCCCGCCAGGGCGTCCGCCGGGCTGGCCGGGACGGCCACCGGGCTGGTTTGGCTTGAACCCGGGCCTGAAAGCCGGCTTCGAGGCGGGGTGCGGCGCCGGCTGGCCGGGGCGATCGCCAGTCCTGGGTTCAGAAGTTTTCGATTCAAAACTCTTGGCCTGGCGCTCCATGCGCTGCTGGCGTTCGTTGCGGTCGTGGCGTTGATGGCGTGGCTGGCCGTCCTTGCGCTCTTCCGCCGCCGCGCCTTCGGCCGGCGGCGACGCGGCAGCGTCAGTGGCCGGCGTTGTCGTCTGCTGCGCACGCGGCGCGCGGCGCGGACGATTGCTCGGACGGCGCTCGGAATGACCGCCGGGCCGCCAGACTTCGATCATCTCGGGTTCTTTGGCAGGCTCTGCCGGCGCGGCGGCGTCTGTGGGCGCGGCGGCTTCGGCAGGCGCGGCAGCGATCGCGCCGTCGCCGGCGAGCGGCGCCGCCGCTTCGGCAGCCTCGGCGATCGTGGTCTCGGCCACGGCTTCGGCAGGAGGCGCCGCGACGGTTTCGACAGGGACCGGTGCGGCCGGCGCGACTTCGACTTCCGGCAGCAAGGAAATCGTCGATGACGGTTCGCTGACCGCCGGCGTCTCGACGGTCTCGGTCACGGACGCATCCGCCGCGGGCGCATCGTCGGTCGCAACCGCGACCGGCGCGGCGCCAACTTCCGCCGGGGTTTCTTCCGCCGTCTTTGTTTCAGGCGGCTTGATCTCTGCCGGTTTCGGCTTGCGATCCATCCGGTAGCCGAGCGAACGCAGGATCGAGGCGAAGTCCTCGCCCGACGCGCCGGTCAGCGAGGTCATCGCGCCGGTCACCGTGAAACTGCGGCCGTCGAACCCGCCATCCGGCTTCGGCGCGGCCACGCCTTCTCGCCACGACAAAGCGGGGCGAATGAGATCGGCGAGACGCTCCAGGATATCGACACGCACGGCGCGTTCGCCGCAAACGCGGTAGCCGGCGGTGCGGTACAGCGGCTTCGGCGTTTCCTTGTCGATCGGGATCGAGGTGCGCCCGCTCGCCGCCAGATGCAGCAATTCGGTGACGCCCTTGGCGTCCGGCGCTTCGTTCTTGAGCGCCCAGAGCTGCGTCGCCAGGGCGCGCGGCGCCGGCTTCAGCAGGATCGGCAGATAAATGTGATAGGCGCCGAAACGCACGCCGTATTTGCGCAACGTCGCGCGCGACGGCTGGTCGAGACCCTTGACCTCTTCCGCGACCTTCTGGCGCTCGAGCACGCCGAGCGCTTCGACCAGTTGGAACGCGATGCCGCGCGCCATGCCGGTAATGTCGTCGGCGACGGTGAGCGAGAACAACGGCGCCAGAAGCTTCTCGATCTGGCTCTTGATCCAGAGATCGAGCCTGGTCTGCACCAGTTCGCGCGCAGGTCCGGTCAGATGTTCGTCGGCGAGAATGCGCACGCGTGGGCGCAGCGCGTCGTCGCCGGCGACAAGCTTGCCGACCAGGTCGCCGGTCCAGCGCAGCGCGCCGTCATTGGCGAGCACGATCTGCTCGTTCGGCGCTTGCGACAATTTGGTCGCGCGCGCTTCGATCTCGCTCGCCAGCACTTTCTGCGCGGCGGCATTCAACGCCTTGGCTTCGGAGCCGGCGGCGGAGGCGTCGGGCGCGAACATGAAGCCGTCGAGACGGCCGATAACATGACCCTCCACGGTGACTTCGCCAGTTTTTCCGATTTCAGTGTCAAGCATCGTGTTCTCTCGTAGCCGCCGCATCAATACGCTGGTGCGGCGATCCACGAAGCGCTCGGCCAATCGCTCGTGCAGCGCATCGGACAATCTGTCCTCGATTGCGCGGGTGACACCCTGCCAATGCTCCGGGTCGGCGAGCCAGTCCGGGCGGTTGGCAACATAAGTCCAGGTCCTGACATGAGCGATCCGGTTTGAGAGAGTATCGATGTCGCCGTCGGTCCGGTCGGCCTGAGCGAGCTGACGGGCGAACCAATCTGTAGGGATGTTACCCTCTCGCATCAAGAATCCATAGAGGGTCACGGCTAATTCCGCATGGGTCGCCGGCGCGATCTTGCGATAGTCCGGAACCTGGCAGGCGTCCCACAGCCGCTCGATCGATACCGGGTTGAGCGCCAGCGCGCGTACATCCTCGTCGCGCGCGGCATGTTCGAGGACGAGAATGTCCTCGCCGGTCGGCGCGCGCGTCAGCCCCTCGGTCTTGGGCGACATGCCGAGCGAGGCCTGCAGTGCGCCGATCGAGGCGAAATCGAGGCTGCTGTTGCGCCATTGCAGCAGGCGGATCGGCTCAAACGTATGGCTTTCCAGCGCCTGCACCAGTTCCGGCTCGAACGGATCGCAGCGCCCGGTGGTGCCGAAAGTGCCGTCGCGCGTGGCGCGGCCGGCACGGCCCGCGATCTGGCCGAGTTCGGCCGGGTTCAACTTGCGGAATTGATAACCGTCAAATTTGCGGTCGGAAGCAAATGCGACATGGTCAACATCGAGATTGAGACCCATGCCGATGGCGTCGGTCGCCACCAGATAATCCACGTCGCCGTTCTGATACAGCTCGACCTGCGCGTTCCGTGTGCGTGGGCTGAGCGCGCCCAGAACAACGGCAGCGCCGCCGCGCTGGC
>JAUSBQ010000079.1 GCA_030651965.1 Pseudolabrys sp.
CGGTCGTCTACGGCGTCAACCACGACAAGCTCACCAAGGATCACATGGTGGTCTCGAACGCCTCGTGCACGACCAACTGTCTCGCCCCGGTCGTCATGGTGCTGAACAATCTCGTCGGCATCGAAACCGGCTTCATGACCACGATCCACGCCTATACCGGCGACCAGCCGACGCTCGACACCATGCACAAGGATCTCTATCGCGGCCGCGCCGCCGCGCTGTCGATGATCCCGACCTCGACCGGCGCCGCCAAGGCGATCGGCCTGGTGCTGCCGGAGTTGAAGGGCAAGCTCGACGGCGTCTCGATCCGCGTGCCGACGCCGAACGTCTCGGTGGTCGATCTCAAGATCGTCGCCAAGAAGGCCGCCACGGTCGAAGAGATCAACGCCGCCTTCAAGGCTGCCGCCGCTTCCGGCCCGCTCAAGGGCATTCTCGGCACCACGATCCACCCGAATGTGTCGATCGACTTCAACCACGATCCGCACTCCGCCACCTTCGCCTTCGACCAGACCAAGGTGCAGGGCGGAACGCTGGTGCGCGTGCTGGCCTGGTACGACAACGAATGGGGCTTCTCCAACCGCATGTCGGATACCGCGGTTGCGATGGGGAAGTTGATTTAAGCTAAAATCCTCATCCTTCGAGACGGCGGCTTCGCCGCCTCCTCAGGATGAGGATTTATCTTCAGCCCTCATCCTGAGGAGCATCGCGTCAGCGATGCGTCTCGAAGGATGAGATGCCGGGTTTGAGCCTTCTATGAGCAACACCTTCCGCACACTCGACCACGTCGACGTAAAGGGCAAACGCGTTCTCATGCGCGTCGACCTCAACGTGCCGTATGAGAACGGCGTCGTCTCCGACGCCACCCGCATCGAGCGCATCGCGCCGTCGATCACCGAACTGGCCGACAAGGGTGCGAAAGTCATATTGCTCTCGCATTTCGGCCGGCCGAAAGGCCGCGATGCCTCGCAAACGCTGAAACCCGTCGCCGCGGAAGTCGCGCACACCATCAAACGCCCGATCAAGTTCGTCGGCGATTGCATCGGCGAGGAAGCCGAGCGCGCGGTCGCCGCCATGCACGCCGGCGACATCATCTGTCTGGAGAACACGCGGTTCTATCCGGGCGAGGAAAAGAACGATCCCGCGTTCGTCAAGGCGCTGGCCAAGCTCGGCGATCTCTACGTCAACGACGCCTTCTCGGTGTCGCACCGCGCCCATGCCTCGACCGAGGGACTGAGCCACGAATTGCCCGCTTTCGCCGGCCGCACGCTCCAGGCCGAACTGGAAGCCTTCGAAAAGGTGCTCGACAAACCCGGCCGTCCGCTCGTGGCAATCGTCGGCGGCGCCAAGATTTCCACCAAGCTCGATCTTCTCAGCAACCTGCTTGAGCGCGTCGATGTGCTGATCATCGGCGGCGCCATGGCCAACACGTTCCTGATGGCGCAGGGCAAGAAGCTCGGCCGCTCGCTGGTTGAGCGCGACCTCCTCGACACCGCGCAAAAGATCATGGATCAGGCCAAGGCCGCCAAGCGCCAGATCCTGCTGCCGGTCGACGCCGTGGTGGCGGAGAAATTCGAAGCCAATGCGCCGTCGCGCGTCGTCGACGTCGACCATATCGGCGATGCCGAGATGATGCTGGATATCGGGCCGAAAAGCGTCGAGCAGGTGATCTCCGTGCTCGCGCGCGCCAAGACCTTGGTGTGGAACGGCCCGTTCGGCGCCTTCGAAATCGAGCCGTTCGACAACGGCACCGTCGAGGTCGCGGAAGCGGCGGCGGAACTCACAAAGGCCGGCAAGCTTGTCACCGTAGCGGGCGGCGGCGACACCGTCGCCGCGCTCAACGTCGCGGGCGTTGTCGATCGGCTGACTTACGTTTCGACCGCCGGCGGCGCTTTCCTCGAATGGCTGGAAGGCAAGGCCCTGCCCGGAGTCGAGGTTTTGCGTCAAAAATAGTAATATGCAGCGGTGTCCGGGGGGCCGGACGCGAGGGAGAATGGGCGATGAATCTGAGTGATCTGAACAAAGTCGCGGTCGCGATGACCGCGCCCGGCAAAGGCATTCTCGCCGCCGACGAATCCACCGGCACGATCAAGAAGCGTTTCGACGCGATCATGACCGAGAACACCGAGGACAATCGCCGCGACTATCGCGAGATGATGTTCCGCACCACCGAGGCGATGAAGAACCACATTTCCGGCGTCATCCTCTATGACGAGACCATCTGGCAAAAAGCCAAGGACGGCACGCCTTTGGTCGACATCATCAAGGCCGCGGGCGCGCTGCCCGGCATCAAGGTCGACGAAGGCACCAAGCCGCTGCCGAACCAGCCCGGCGAACTCATCACCATCGGCCTCGACAGACTCGCCGACCGTCTGCCGAAATATTACGATGCCGGTGCGCGCTTCGCGAAGTGGCGCGCGGTGATCGATATCGGCAAGGGCATTCCCTCGCACAACGCAATCCATTCAAATGCCCATGCGCTGGCGCGTTACGCCGCGCTCTGCCAGGCGGCGCAGATCGTGCCGATCGTCGAGCCGGAAGTGCTGATGGACGGCGAGCACGATATGGCGCAATGCGAAGCCGTTACCACCTGGATGCTGAAAGAGACCTTCCAGGAATTGTATTATGCCAACGTGCCGCTCGAAGGCATCGTGCTCAAGCCGAACATGATCGTGCCGGGCAAGAAGAGCGGCAAGCCCGCTTCGGTGGAGCAAGTCGCCGAAGCCACCGTGCGCGTGTTGAAGAATTGCGTGCCGGGCGCGGTGTCGGGCATCGCTTTCCTTTCCGGCGGCCAGTCGGACGAGGAAGCCACCGCCCATCTCGACGCCATGAACAAGATCGGCAATCTGCCGTGGGCGCTGACGTTCTCCTACGGCCGCGCGCTACAGGCCGCGCCGCAGAAGGCCTGGGCCGGCAAGGCGGACAACGTCGCCGCCGCGCAGCGCGCCTTCATGCACCGCGCCAAGATGAATTCCCTCGCCGCGCTCGGCCAGTGGAAGGCGGATCTGGAAAAGAAGGCGGCGTAGCAACTTTTCCCGGACGCAGCGCAGCGCATCTTCGCGGTGCGCTGCAGACCCGGGATCGTTACGCATTCGGAGTTTGGAACGGTCCCGGCTCTGCGGCGCGGCACTTCGTACCGCGCCTTGTCCGGGACAAAACAGAAAAAGGCCGCCTTCACGGGCGGCCTTTTCTTATCACGCCACTCATCGCACCTTTCACATCGCGCAATGCAGACGCAGTCCCGCAATCGTGATTGTACGCGGCACGGCAACGCCCTACCTTGCGCACCGGTTCCTTCCATCATTGCCATCCAAGGACAGCACACGTGATCGATCTCTATACCTGGACCACGCCGAACGGCCGCAAGGCATCCATCATGCTCGAGGAAATCGGCCTGCCCTATAAGGCGCACGCCATCGACATCAACAAGGACGAGCAGTTCGCGCCGGCCTTCCTCAAGATCGCGCCGAACAACCGCATTCCGGCCATCGTCGACAACGACACCGGCATGTCGCTGATGGAGTCGGGCGCGATCCTGATCTATCTCGCCGACAAAACGGGAAAGCTGCTGCCGAAGTCCGGCGAAGGCCGCTACAAGGTGATCGAATGGGTGATGTGGCAGATGGGCGGCCTTGGCCCCATGCTCGGGCAGGTCCATCACTTCGTGAAGTATAACCCGGGCAAGGCGCCTTACGCCGAGGAGCGCTTCAGCAAGGAAGCGCAGCGGCTCTACAAGGTGCTCAACACCCAGCTCGAAGGCAAGGACTTCATCTGCGGCGAATACTCCATCGCCGACATCGTCAGCTGGCCGTGGGTGTCGCGCTTCGAATGGCAGGGCATCGACCTGAACGCGTTTCCCAACGTCAAGCGCTGGTACCTGAACGTCGCCGCGCGTCCCGCGGTGCAGAAGGGCTACCAGGTGCCGAAAGACATGGGCCCGATCCCGATGCCGGCGTAAGCCGTCGAAAACAAGCAGCGTCAGACTGCCCTCGAATGTAAATTGTGTCAGCGCCGCGCTTATCCAGCGCGGCGTTTTCTTGTGTACTGCAAGGGGTTGGACCGCCATGTTGGCGCCCCGTTTGGCGCTCGCCTGCCAAGATGCTACCGAAAACGCCGTCCGGGCATCGGCCCGTCAATCTTCCGCCCGAAAAGGGCTATCATCTGGGGACCATGGCCCAACGCCCGAAAAACGCCGAGCCGCGCCCGCAGCCGCGCCTCTATCTGATGACGCCCGCGCTCGACGACGCGGACGTCTTCGCGCTGACGCTTGAGCCCGCGCTGAAAGCCGGCGACGTCGCCTGCGTCCTGTTGCGGCTCGCAGCCGGCGACGAGCGCAGCCAGATCAACCGCATCAAAGCCATCGCGTCGCTGGTGCAACAGCACAACGCCGCATTGCTGGTCGACGGCCACGGCGAGCTGATCGCGCGCTCCGGCGCCGATGGCGCGCACCTCACCGGCATCGACGCCATCACGCAAGGGCTCGGCAAACTGAAGCCGGACTGGATCGTCGGCGCCGGCGGACTCGAATTGCGCCACGACGCGATGGCGGCGGCCGAAGGCGGCGTCGATTACGTGATGTTCGGCGAACCCGACGACGCCGGCCAGCGTCCCGGTTTCGACGCCGTGCTCGAGCGCGTCGCCTGGTGGGCCGAAGTCTTCGAGGCGCCTTGCGTCGCCTATGCCGGCGCGATCGGCGAGATCGCAGCCCTGGTCGAAGCCGGCGCCGATTTCGTCGCGCTCGGCGACTGGATCTGGAACGATCCGGCCAACATCGCCGCGACCATCGCCGCCGCCATGCCGCATCTGCGCCTGCCGGAGAGCGCGGCGTGACGCGGCCCGGCTTGCGCGTCGCCGCGATGCTGCTGGCGCTGTCGGCGCCGGCTCTCGCCCAGACGTCAAAGCCCGCCGCGCCGCCTTTGCCGCCGCCCGCGCCAAGTGCGAATGCGAATGCCGCGCAAGGCGACACCGCCTTCGGCGCCTATCAGCGTGGCTTCTATCTGACCGCGTTTGCCGAGGCCACCAAGCGCGCGCAGCAGAACGACGCCGCGGCGATGACCCTGCTCGGCGAACTTTACGCGCAAGGCCTCGGCGTCGGCCGCGACGATTCCAAAGCCGCACAATGGTACAAGCAGGCGGCCTCCCTGGGCGACCGCGACGCTGTGTTCGCACTCGCGATGTTTGCCTTCGAAGGCCGCGCCGGCCCGCGCAGCGGCACAGAGGCCGCGCGGCTTATGACCGAGGCCGCCAAGCTCGGCCACCCGGCGGCAAACTACAATCTCGGGCTGCTGTATCTGCAAGGTCAGGAGTACAAGCAGGACTTCGCCCGCGCCGCCGAACTGTTCCGCGTCGCCGCCGATGCCGGCAACCCGGAAGCGCAATACGCGCTGGCCACCATGTATAAGGAAGGCCGCGGCGTCGCCAAGGACGAGAAGCAGGCGGCGCTGCTGATGGCGCGGGCCTCGATCGCCGGCAATCTGGACGCCATGGTCGAGTTCGCCATCGCCCAGTTCAACGGCGCCGGTACCGAGAAAGACGAGAGCGCCGCCGCCCAGCTTTTCCTGCGCGCGGCGCGGCGCGGCAGCCCGATCGCGCAGAACCGGCTGGCCCGCATCCTGATGGCCGGGCGCGGCATGCCCGCCGACGCCACCGAGGCGATCCGCTGGCACCTGGTCGCCAAAAAGGCCGGCGCCGGCGACGCCGAACTCGATCTTTTCGTCAGCAAGCAGCCGCAGAGCGTGCGCGACGCCGCCGACCAGGCGGTCAAGAAGTGGCTGTCGACCGAAATGGCGCTGCGGTAAAGCCCGGTCTTGACGCGACGCCCCCGCGCGGGCAGACCCCCTCCCCATGCACCATTCCGCCCTGCTCAACGTGATGATCGCCGCCGCGCGCAAGACCGCGCGGGCGCTCAAACGCGACTTCGGCGAGGTCGAGAACCTCCAGGTCTCGCTGAAAGGTCCGGCCAATTTCGTCAGCGCCGCCGACCGCCGCGCCGAGGAAACGCTGTACGCCGAATTGTCCAAGGCGCGTCCGAATTACGGCTTTCTTGGCGAGGAAGGCGGCATGCGCGAAGGCAGCGACAAGTCGCACCGCTGGATCGTCGATCCGCTCGACGGCACCTCGAATTTCCTGCACGGCATTCCGCAGTTCGCCATCTCGCTGGCGCTCGAGCGCGAGGGATCAATCGTCGCCGGGCTGGTCTACAACCCGGCCAGCGAAGAACTATTCATCGCCGAAAAGGGCAAAGGCGCCTTCCTCAACGACCACCGCATCCGCGTCGCCGGCCGCAAGCAACTGGCCGACTGCCTGGTCGGCTGCGGCATTCCGCATCTCGGCCGCGGCGACGTGAACCTGTCCCGCCGCGAGATCGGCGCCGTGCAGGTCAATGTCGCTGGATTGCGCCATTACGGCGCCACCGCGCTCGACATGGCCTTTGTCGCGGCGGGCCGCTTCGACGCCTATTGGGACCGCGAGCTCAAGCCGTGGGATCTCGCGGCCGGCATCATCCTGGTGCGCGAGGCCGGCGGCTATGTCGTCGACTGCGACGGCGGCGAGGACATGCTCGACAAGGGCGACGTGCTGGCCGGCAACGAGGCCATCAGCAAGGAGCTGCTGCGGGTGCTCAAGGCGGCCAAAGTCTGAGTTATCCGGCGCTGCCGGGACGTATTTTCAACGTATTCCGCCGCTTTATACTCTGGTTCCCGGGGCCACAATTTTTCCTTGTCACCGGTCTGTGTCATATTGATTCGCAGAATCCAGAGCCGGCGCCGACGCCATTCCCGGAACCCTTGATCGCATGGCCAAAGAACTCGATCCGCTGAAGCTGTCATCGCCCCGCATCTTCCTGTTCCGGATGATGGTTTTCGTCATTCTCGGCGGCCTGGTCGCCTTCCTGCTGCACAAGCAGATCCAGGTGGCCTTCATGGCCAATCCGGGTCTCAACGGCGTGATCCTCGCCGTGCTGCTGATCGGCATCCTCCTGTCGGTGCGGCAGGTGGCGCGGCTTTATCCGGAAATCGCCTGGGTCAACAATTTCCGCCTCGCCGATCCCGGCCTCGCCGTCGACCGCCCGCCGGTCCTGCTGGCGCCGATGGCCGCGATCCTCGGCAGCCGCGTCGGCCGCATGGCGATGTCGGCGCAATTGATGCGCGGCATTCTCGACTCCATCGCCACCCGCCTCGACGAGGCCCGCGACATCCTGCGTTACATGACCGGCCTGCTGGTCTTCCTCGGCCTGCTCGGCACCTTCTGGGGCCTGATCGAAACCGTGTCGTCGGTCGGCAATGTCATCCAGGGCCTCAAGCCCGGCGGCGACACGTCGAGCATGTTCGACACCTTGCGCGAGGGCCTCGCCGCGCCGTTGTCCGGCATGGGCATATCGTTCTCGTCATCGCTGTTTGGTCTCGCCGGTTCGCTGGTGCTCGGCTTCCTCGATCTGCAATCGAGCCAGGCGCAGAACCGCTTCTACACCGAACTGGAAGACTGGCTCTCGACCACGGTCTATGACCACGGCGCCGAGCCTGGCGATCACACCGCCGGCGTTTCGTTCGAAGTGCGCGGCGCGGTCGAGAAGCTGCGCGAAGCCATCGACCAGACCGGCTCCGGCAAGGCTGCCTCGGCCGCGATGGCGAACCTTGCCGAGGCGATCCAGGGCCTGGTTCATCACATGCGCACCGAACAGCAGATGATCCGCGACTGGGTCGACGGCCAGGCCGAAACGCAGCGCGAGATCAAGAAGCTGCTCGAGGTCATGGCGCGCGAGAAGGTCGGGCGTTGAGCCTGTCTTCCGTTCGTCCCCGCGAAAGCGGGGACCCAGTGCTCCGGTACGAAGAGCCAGGAACTGGGTTCCCGCTTTCGCGGGAGCGAACGGAGTAAGAGTTTGGCTTGGAGATATTGATCGATGGCCCTTGCACGAACACGCCGCGGCGGCGAAGGAATGAACTACTGGCCGGGCTTCGTCGACGCGCTGTCGACGCTGATCCTGTCGATCATCTTCATTCTCACCGTTTTCGTCGTCGTGCAGTTCTTCCTCCAGCAGGAAATCACCGGCAAGGACACGGCGCTGACCCGGCTGAACGCGCAGATCGCGCAGCTTACCGATCTGCTGTCGATGGAAAAGACCGGCAAGGCCGACGTCGAGGCGCAACTCTCGCAGTTGCGCGCGTCGCTCAGCCTTGCCGAGACCGAGCGCGACAAGCTCAAAGGCGCCGCCGAAGGCGCCGGCGCCGGTCTCTCCGCCGCGCAAGGCCAGGCCGCCGAACTCTCCACCGCGCTTGAAGGCGAAAAGAGAATCTCGGCGCGCGCGCTGGCCCAGGTCGAAATCCTCAATCAGCAACTCGCCGCTTTCCGCCGCCAGCTCGCGGCGATCGAGCAGGCGCTCGACGTTTCCGAGCGCAAGGAAAAGGAATCGCAGAGCCGTATCGCCGATCTTGGCCAGCGTCTCAACATCGCGCTGGCGCAGAAGGTCGAGGAACTGACGCAATACCGGTCCGACTTCTTTGGCCGCCTGCGCGAAATTCTCGGCAACCGTCCGGACATTCGCATCGTCGGCGACCGTTTCGTGCTGCAATCCGAATTGCTGTTCGACGTCGGCAAGGCCGAACTCAAGCCGGAGGCGCGCACCGAGATCGACAAGATCGCCACCGCGTTGCTCGAACTCGGCGGCAAGATTCCCGCCGACATCGCCTGGGTGGTGCGCGTCGACGGTCATACCGACGTGCGGCCGATCTCCGGCCCGATCTTCAAGTCGAACTGGGACCTGTCGTCGGCGCGCGCCATTGCCGTGGTGCAGTATATGGTCAGCAGAGGCATCTCGCCGCAGCGCCTGGTCGCCGCCGGCTTTGCCGAATTCCAGCCGCTCGACACCGCGACCAACGACGACGCCTATCGCCGCAACCGCCGCATCGAGTTCAAGCTGACGGAGAGATAAGCTAGCCAACGGCGGCGAAAGAAGCTCCGTTCGGTCCCGCGCAAGCGGGAACCCAGTTCTTTAGCCAAAACACTGGGTCCCCGCTTGCGCGGGGACGAACGGAAAACGAAAGCAACCCATGACCGTCTACGTTGACGACGCGATCTGGCACTGGCACGGCCGCAAATGGTGTCACCTGCTGGCCAACGACATCGACGAACTGCACCGCTTCGCCAACGCGATCGGCTTGCACCGCATTTCCTATCAAGGTCCGCCGCGAACCAGCAAGCCGCATTACGACATCACCGGCTTCGAGCGCAGCCGCGCCATCGCGCTCGGCGCTGTCACCTGCGACCGCACCGCGATCGTCACCGTCCTGCGCCAGTTGCGCCGCAAGGCGGCGTGAGATGCACTTTTTTGCCCGATGCCAGTATGCTATCCTTCGCCTATGAACAAAACCGCTGAAACCATTCTTGACCGCATTGCCGACTGGCCGAAGGAGGCGCAGGAGGAATTGATGCAGTCAATCGTCGATATTGAAGCGAAACACCTTGGCGTCTATCGGCTTTCCGACGACGAACGGGCGGCCGTCCGTGAAGGTCTGGCCCAAGCCGAGCGCGGCGAATTCGTCCCCGATGAGGTGGTCGAGGCTTATTTCAATAAACATCGTGCATGAGAGTTCGATTCACACCGCGCGCGTTTTCGGACTTGGACGCTATTCGTACTTACATTCATCAATTCAATCCGACAGCGGCGAACCGCGTCGTTTCGTTGATCGAAAAGATCGCCCTTCGGCTTGCCGATTTCCCTGAGTCGGGTCAGCCAACCGACGAACTAAATGCCCGGGCGGTCTTTTCGCGCCGCTACCCGTACCGAATTTATTCTCGCATCGCGCGGGCGAGATTGTGATCCTTCATATCCGCCATGCCGCACGTAGGCCTTTGCAGGCTGGTGATATCTAATCCAATGCCAGCATCCGCCCTCACCATGCGCCCCTACACGCCCGCCGACGAAGACGCCGCGATCGAGCTGTGGCGGCGCACTTGGGCGCGGCATTATCCGCATATCGATTTCAATGCGCGCGTTGCCTGGTGGCGCGAGCGCTGGCGCCAGGAACTGCTGCCGGTCGCCCAGGTGGTGCTGGCGGAGCAGGATGGCGCGCTCGCCGGCTTCGTCACCGTCGATCCAAAAACAGAATATCTCGATCAGATCGTGGTCGCGCCCGAGCACTGGGGCTCAGGCATCGCGCGCGCGCTGCTCGACGAGGCCAAAAAGCTGTCGCCCGGTGGGCTGTCTCTCCTGGTCAACAAGGATAATGCCCGCGCCATCCGCTTCTACGAAAAGCACGGCTTTGCCTATGCCGGCGAGGACAAGAACCCGGTTTCCGGCATCGCAGTCAGCCGGATGACGTGGCCAGCGCCTTAGGGTGGGGCCGAGGGCGAGCGATCGCGCCGGATTTCCGCACCGCGGGATAGCGCACAAACCTCCGCGTTTCCCGGCGCTCCGCTCCCCTTCTTGATGGGAGCGCGG
>JAUSBQ010000084.1 GCA_030651965.1 Pseudolabrys sp.
ACCTCCATCGTCAACAACTGGGGTCCCTACTACACCCGCGTCGCCAAGGCCGCGCTCGACGGCACCTGGAAGGCCGGCGACACCTGGGACGGCCTGAAGGAAAAGATGGTGCTGATGGCGCCCTACACCAACATGCCCGACGACGTGAAGGCTTTGGCCGAGAAAACAGAAGCCGCGATCGTCGCCGGTACGCTGCATCCGTTCAAATGTCCGGTGCTCGGACAGGACGGCAAGGCGGTGGAGTGCAAGGGCGGCGCGAACCTCAACGCCGGGCAGATCCTCGGCATGAACTTCTACGTCAAGGGCATCGACGACAAGATGCCGGGGAAGTAGCGGTTGCGGCTCCAGCGTCCTCTCCCCCGCTTGCGGGGGAGAGACAGAGAGGGGGCAGAATGCAAGCCGAAGGGCGTTGCGGCTCTTCCCCCTCCCCAACCCTCCCCCGCAAGCGGGGGAGGGAGAGCATGCGCCCCGTCCGTCACGAATCGAGCCTTTACCCCTGCACCATGCGCGCCGCGGCCTGATGGCGGCGCATCAAACCGCCAAGATCGAGGCCGGGAATGACGCCATCTTGAACCGTCCAGCGGCCATTGATCATCACCCGGTCGGCACGATGCGCGCCGCACAGAACCAGCGCGGCGAGCGGATCGCCGTGGCCGGAAAACCGCAATTCGTCGAGCTTGTAGAGCGCGAGATCGGCGCGCTTGCCGGCGGCGATCTCGCCCAGTTCGGGACGGCCGACGCAGGCCGCCGAACCCTTGGTCGCCCAGCGCAAGGCATCCTTGTGGCTGACCTTGTTGACGCCGTAGCGCGCGCGCTGAACCAGAAACGCCGCGCGCACCTCCTGCATCAGATTGGATTCATCGTTCGAGGCCGAGCCATCGACGCCAAGGCCGATCGACACGCCCGCGTTCTCCAGATCGCAGACCGGGCAGCAGCCCGACGCGAGCGTCTGATTGCTGCACGCGCAGTGGCTGATCGACACGCCGCCTTTGGCGAGGCGCGGCATTTCATCGGCGCTGAAATGGATGCCGTGCGCCAGCCAGGTGCGGCTGTTGAGCCAGCCGCAGTCCTCGAGATAATCGAGCGGGCGGACGCCATAGAGCTGCTGGCAGAACTTGTTCTCGTCCTCGGATTCAGCCAGATGCGTGTGCAGCCGCACGTTAAGTTTTTCGGCCAGCGCGGCGGTCGATTTCATCAGCGCCGTGGTAACGGAGAACGGAGAACATGGCGCCAGTGCGATCTGCGTCATCGCCGCGTCGCCGCGCTCGTGGTAGCGGTCGACCAGCCGCTGGCTATCGGCCAGGATGGTGTCCTCGTCCTGCACCACCGAATCCGGCGGCAGGCCGCCGTCGCGCTCGGACAGGTTCATCGAGCCGCGCGTCAGCAGCGTGCGGATGCCGAGCTTCCTAGCCGCCGCGATCTCGATGTCGATGCCGTCTTCGAGACCTTGCGGAAAGACGTAATGATGATCGGTGGTCGTGGTGCAGCCCGACAGCATCAGTTCGGCCATCGCCACGGTGACGGCGGCATCGAGCGCCTCAGGCGTCATCTTCGCCCAGATCGGATAGAGTGCCTTGAGCCACGGAAACAGCTCGCGGTCCAGCGCGGCGGGGACGGCGCGCGTCAGCGTCTGGTAGAAATGATGATGGGTGTTGATCAGGCCGGGAATGACGACATGGTCGCGCGCCTCGAACGGCGTCGCGGCGGTCTTCGGCTCTTTGCCCCTCGGCACAAGCTCCACAATCGCGCCGTCCGACACGACAACGCCGCGCTCGGCGTCGTCGGCCAATATCGCCATCGGGTCCTTGATCCAGATCGCTTCGGTCATCGTCATCCTCATATTGACGCGCACGACTATAGAGCGTTGCAAGTTCAGGACCAGAGGCGAGCATGGACCTGAACACCATCACCGAGGTGTCGCGGCCGAAGGCGCGCGCGGAATTGAACGGCTGGCGCCAAGGCGACGCCTTTCTCGGCGGCGGCACCTGGCTGTTTTCCGAGCCGCAACCGACGCTGACGCGCCTGGTCGACCTCACCACTTTGGACTGGCCGGCTTTGACGGCGAGCGGCGACGGCCTGGAGATAGCCGCGACCTGCACCATCGCCCAACTCGACGCGCTGACCGCGCCGGTGGAATGGACCGCCGCGCCTCTCATCGGCCAGTGCTGCCGGGCGTTTCTCGCCTCGTTCAAGATCTGGAATACCGCAACCGTCGGCGGCAACATCTGCATGTCATTGCCGGCAGGTCCCATGATCTCGCTGAACGCCGCGCTCGACGGCGTCGCGACCTTGTGGGCGCAGGATGGCTCAGAGCGGCGCGTTCCCGTTGCCGATTTCGTCAAGGGGCCGTTGAGCAATGCGCTTGAGCCCGGCGAAATCGTCCGCAGCATTTTCCTGCCCGCGACCGCCCTGACGGCGCGCACCGCGTTCCGGCAGGTATCGCTGGCCAATCACGGCCGTTCCGGCGCATTGGTCATCGGCACACGCGCGGCGAACGGCGCCTTCACACTGACCATCACCGCCTCGACGCCGCGTCCGGTGAAGCTCGAATTCGATGCCCTGCCCTCGGCCGAAGCATTGCGCGCGCGCATCGAGGAAACGGTCGACGCCTGGTATGACGACATTCACGGCCTGCCGGCATGGCGGCGGCACATGACCTTGCACTTCGCCCAGGAAATTCGCGACGAACTCGACGAGGGCGCGCGATGACATACAACGTCAACGGCAAGCCCCTCACCGAGACGCCCGCCGCCGGGCAATGCCTGCGCACCTTTCTGCGCGACCTCGGCCATTTCGGCGTCAAGAAAGGCTGCGACGCGGGCGACTGCGGCGCCTGCACGGTCTATCTCGACGGCGAGCCGGTGCATTCGTGCCTGGTGCCCGCCTTCCGCGCCGAAGGCCGCGAGGTAACGACCATCGAGGGCCTTGCTCAGGGGAACGACCTGCATCCGATGCAACGCGCCTTCCTCGACGCGCAAGGCTTCCAGTGCGGCTTCTGCACCGCCGGCATGATCATGACCGCGGCGTCGCTCAACCAGGCGCAGCGCGCCGATCTGCCGCGCGCGCTGAAAGGAAATCTGTGCCGCTGCACCGGCTATCGCGCCATCGAGGATGCGATCGCCGGCAAGCAGAATGCCGAGGATGCGCCGGCCGGCTGCGGCGTCGGCCATAACGTACCGGCGCCGGCCGGTCCCGATGTCGTCACCGGCAAAGCGCGCTTCACGCTCGACGTGGCGGTGGAAGGCCTCCAGCACATCAAGCTGTTGCGCTCTCCGCATGCCCATGCGCGCATCCGTTCGATCGACAAGACCGCAGCGTTAGCCGTGCCCGGCGTCGTCGCGGTGCTGACGCATGAGGACGCGCCGAAAATAGCCTTCTCGACGGCGCGCCATGAAATTCGCGAGACCGACGCCGACGACACGATGGTGCTCGACACGGTCGTTCGCTACATCGGCCAGCGCGTCGCCGCGGTGGTGGCCGTCAGCGAGGCCGCAGCCGAGGAAGCCTGCCGCAGGCTGAAGGTCGATTACGACATCCTCCCCGCCGTGTTCGATCCCGAGCTGGCGATGCAACCCGGCGCGCCGCTGCTGCACGGCGACAAAGGGCCCGATGCGCGCATCCATGATGCCAAGCGCAACCTGATCCACGCCGTAAACAGCGCGTTCGGCGATGTCGAGGCCGGATTCGCGCAGGCCGACGCCATCCATGAAGGCACCTATTTCGTGCCGCGCGTGCAGCACGCGCATCTGGAAACTTTATGCGCCATTGCCTGGATCGACGCCGGCGGCCGATTGAACGTGCGGTCCAGCACACAGGTTCCGTTTCTGACGCGACAGGAACTGGCGCGGGTGTTCGGCCTCGCCGACGATAAAGTGCGGGTGTTGTGCGAACGCGTCGGTGGGGGGTTTGGCGCCAAGCAGGAGATGATGCTCGAGGACATCGCCGCCCTGGCGGCGCTCAAGACCGGCAAGCCGGTGAAGATCGAATTCACCCGCGAGGAGCAGTTCATCGCCGCGACCACGCGGCACCCGATGAAGGTGCACGTCAAGATCGGCGCGGCGCGCGACGGCACTTTGACCGCGATGCAGATGCATGTCGTCGCCAACACCGGCGCCTACGGCAATCACGGCGCGCCGGTGCTGGAGCACGCCTGTTCGGAATCGATCAGCGTCTATCGCTGTCCGAACAAGAAGGTCGATGGCTACGCGGTTTATACCAACACCGTGCCGGCCGGCGCGTTTCGCGGCTACGGCCTGCCGCAGACCTCGTTCGCCGTTGAATCGGCGATCGATGAAGTGGCGCGTACGCTCGGCATCGACGCGCTCGACTTCCGCCGCCGCAATGTGGTGCGCAAGGGCGAGCCGATGATCGGCGCCCATGTCTCGCCCGACGACGTCATCTATGGCAGCTACGGGCTCGACCAATGTCTCGATCTGGTCGATGCCGCGATGCGGAGCGGTTCGCCGGACGTAACGCTGCCGCCGGAATGGCTGATCGGCCAGGGCACGGCGCTGACCATGATCGACACCGTGCCGCCGGGCGGGCACTACTCCGACACTTATATCCGCCTCGAAGCCGACGGCAGCTATGCCATGACCATCGGCACCGCCGAATTCGGCAACGGCACCACGACCGTGCATCAGCAGATCGCCGCGACGGTGCTTGGCACGACGCCGTCAAATGTGGGTCTCAAGCAATCCGACACCGACCACGGCGGCCACGACACCGGCGCTTACGGTTCGACCGGCACCGTCATCGCCGGGCGCGCGACGCAGAAGGCGGCCGAGGCCTTGCACAGCGCGCTGCTGACATTCGCCGCCGCGCACAGCCAATGCGCGCGCAGCGACTGCAAGCTCGGCGATGGCGCGGTCGTCTGCGGCGACAAATCGATGACGCTCGTTGAATTGCACAAAGCGGCCAGGGTTGCCGGCGCCGATCTCGCCGCGCATGGCACCACCAACGGCATTCCGCGCTCGGTGGCGTTCAATGTGCAGGGCTTCCGCGTCGCGGTGAACCGCATCAGCGGCGAGATCAAGATTCTGAAAAGCGTGCAGGCCGCCGACGCCGGCACGGTCATCAACCCGATGCAATGCCGCGCCCAGGTCGAAGGCGGCGTGGCGCAGGCGCTCGGCGCGGCGCTGTTCGAGGAAATCGTCATTGATGACAGCGGCCGCGTCACCAATCCGACATTCCGCAACTATCACATCCCGGCTTTTGCCGACATTCCGCGCACCGAGGTGCTGTTCGCCGAAACCGCCGACACGCTCGGGCCGTTCGGCGCCAAGTCGATGAGCGAGAGCCCGTATAACCCAGTCGCCGCCGCCCTCGGCAATGCCATCCGCGACGCCACCGGCGTGCGCTGCTACCGCCTGCCGTTCAAGCCGGACAGGGTTCATGCCGCTTTGGCGGCCGCCGCAACTGGCTAACCAAACAAGCAGGGAATGCTGGCAAAGGGCGGTTTTGCAGGCCTAAATGGCGGTGCGGCCCAGAACTTGCATGATTATTGGGCACCGAAATGGCGGCAACAGCGATACACTCATTAAAGACCAGCGTTCAACAGTAGTAGCGGTAACCAATGTCGATCCTCGCCGGCCTGCACCACGTCACCCGGTACATCTACGACAAGCCGATTGCGCTCGGGCCGCAGATCGTCCGCCTGCGCCCGGCGCCGCATGGCCGCACCCGCATCCCGAGCTACTCGCTCAAGGTGAAGCCCGAACAGCATTTCGTGAACTGGCAGCAAGACCCGCACGGCAACTGGCTGGCGCGTTTCGTTTTCCCGGAGAAGACCACCGAATTTTCGGTCACTGTCGATTTCCTCGCCGATCTCGAAGTGGTCAATCCCTTCGACTTCTTTGTCGAGCCTTTCGCCGAGCAGTGGCCGTTCGAGATGCCGGCCGATCTGAAGGAAGATCTGTCGGCCTATGTCGATCCCGAGCCGGCCGGGCCGATGCTCCAGACCCTGATCGATTCGATCTCGCGCGAGAAGCGCAACACCGTCGATTTCCTGGTCGACCTCAACCAGCGCATTCAGTCCATCGTCAAATATATCGTGCGCCTCGAACCGGGCGTGCAGACGCCGGAAGAGACGCTCGTGTCCGGCTACGGCTCGTGCCGCGACTCGGCCTGGCTGCTGACGCAGCTGTTGCGCCACATCGGCCTGCCGGCGCGTTTCGTTTCCGGCTATCTCATACAGTTGAAGCCGGACGTGAAGCCGCTCGAGGGCCCGGCCGGCACCGATCACGACTTCACAGACTTGCACGCCTGGACCGAAGTCTATCTGCCCGGCGCCGGCTGGATCGGCTTCGATCCGACCTCCGGCCTGTTGTGCGGCGAAGGCCATCTGCCGGTCGCGGCGACGCCGCATTACCGCTCCGCCGCGCCGATCACCGGCATGGTCGAGCCGAGCGGCGTCGATTTCGAATTCGAGATGAAAATCTCGCGCATTGCCGAACGGCCGCGCGTCACCGCGCCGTTCTCCGACGACGCCTGGGCCGCGCTCGACGCACTCGGCGAGAAGGTCGATGCCGATCTCATCGCCGGCGATGTGCGCCTGACCATGGGCGGCGAGCCGACTTTCGTCTCGATCGACGATTATCAATCGGCGGAATGGAACACGTCGGCGCTCGGGCCGCAGAAGCTCATTCGCGCCAACGACCTGATCAAGCGCCTGCACGACCGCTTCGCGCCGGGCGCGCTGCTGCATTACGGCCAGGGCAAATGGTATCCCGGCGAAGAACTGCCGCGCTGGGCCTATTCGCTGTACTGGCGGCGCGACGGCCAGCCGATCTGGCAGAATCTCGATCTGATCGCGCGCGGCAAGACGACGCCGGAGCCGACCTCGCTCGACGCGCAAGCCTTCGCCGAAGGCGTCGCCGCGCGATTGGGCCTCAAGAGCGAATTCGTGCAGCCGCTGTACGAAGACCCGGCCGACCGGCTGCTCAAGGAAGGCGCGCTGCCGCCGAATATCGATCCGAGCAATCCGAAGCTGGACGATGCCGCCGAACGCGGCCGTATCCTGCGCGCTTTCGAACGCCATCTCACCCATCCGACCGGCTTCGTGCTGCCCGTGCAGAACTGGAACGCACAGGCCAAATCGGGTTGGCTCAGCGAGTTGTGGCAGACGCGGCGCGGCCGGCTGTTCCTGATCCCCGGCGATTCCCCGGCCGGCTTCCGCCTGCCCTTGAGCCAGTTGCCCTATTTCGTCGCCGCCGATTATCCGCATCTGGTGCCGGGCGATCCGCTGGACGAGCATCCACCGCTGCCGCCGGCGGCCACGATCGCCGCCTCGCCGCGCGCCGACAAGAAGCCCGCGGAAACTCTGGTCGCGCAAGCTGGCCCGCGTTCGCTCGCCGCGCTGCAATCCGCCGGCATTCCGGTGCGCACCGCGCTGACGCTGGAAGTTCGCGACGGCCGGCTCTGCGTGTTCATGCCGCCGACCGAGAAGCTGGAGGAATATTTCGAACTGCTGGCGGCGGTCGAAGCGACCGCGGCGCAGTTGAAGATCCCGGTGCATATCGAAGGCTACACGCCGCCGAGCGATCCGCGCATCGACGTCATCCGCGTCACGCCCGATCCCGGCGTCATCGAGGTCAACGTGCATCCGGCGTCGAGCTGGCGCGAAGCCGTCACCATTACCCGTGGTCTTTACGAGGACGCGCATGAGTCGCGGCTCGGCACCGACAAGTTCATGATCGACGGCCGCCACACCGGCACCGGCGGCGGCAATCATGTCGTGCTCGGCGGCCGCAATGCCGCCGACAGTCCGTTCCTGCGCCGGCCCGACCTGCTCAAGAGTCTGCTGCTGTATTGGCAGCGCCATCCGTCGCTGTCTTATCTGTTCTCGGGCTTGTTTATCGGCCCGACCAGCCAGGCGCCGCGCATGGACGAAGCGCGCACCGACATGCTGTACGAACTCGAAATCGCTTTCGCCAAGGTGCCGGCGCCCGATAAGGGCGAAGCGCCGCCGCCGTGGCTGGTCGACCGCCTGTTCCGCAACATCCTGGTCGACGTCACCGGCAATACGCACCGCACCGAAATCAGCATCGACAAGCTGTTTTCGCCGGACAGCGCCACTGGACGGCTCGGCCTGGTCGAATTCCGCGCCTTTGAAATGCCGCCGGATGCGCGCATGTCGCTGGCGCAGCAGTTGCTGCTGCGCGCGCTGGTCGCCAAATTCTGGCGCGAGCCGCTCGACGGCAATCTGGTGCGCTGGCAGACCGCGCTGCACGACAAGTTCATGCTTGAGCATTTCGTCTGGGAGGATTTCCAGGACGTGCTGCGCGACCTGAAAAGCTCCGGCTACGACTTCGATCCGGTGTGGTTCGATGCGCAGCGCCAGTTCCGCTTCCCGCGCTACGGCGCGGTCGAACATGCCGGCGTCAAGATGGAAATCCGCCATGCGCTCGAGCCGTGGCACGTGCTCGGCGAGGAAAACACCGCCGGCGGCACGTCGCGTTTCGTCGACTCGTCGGTAGAGCGTTTGCAGATCAAGGTCGAGGGCTTCGTCGAAGGCCGCCACCTCGTCACCTGCAATGGCCGCCGGTTACCCTTACGTTCGACCGGCCGGGTCGGCGAGTTCGTCGCCGGCGTGCGCTTCAAGGCCTGGAAGCTCGCCGCGGCCTTGCATCCGACGCTCGACGTCGATGCGCCGCTGACCTTCGACATCGTCGATACCTGGAGCGGGCGTTCGCTGGGCGGTTGCGTCTATCACGTCGCTCACCCTGGCGGCCGCAATTACGAGACATTCCCTGTGAACTCCTACGAAGCGGAGGCCCGGCGGCGGGCGCGCTTCGAGGATATCGGCCATACTCCCGGCCGCTTCGACCCGCCCGAGCAAAGCCGCTCGCTCGAATACCCGACCACGCTCGATCTGCGGCGCGCGCCATAACGGACTTTCAACCGACAAGTGATGCCAGCCCTGCCCGACAACATACTCAAGCTTGAGGACGGCGGCCTGGACAAGTTCGTGTCCGGCTACCGGCCGCTGCCGGGCATTGTCGACGAGATGATGGATGGCGATGGCCGCGTGCGCGCGCACTGGAAGCCGCTGCTGTCGATGCTGGCCGAGCTTGGGCCTGAGGAAATCAACCGGCGCTTTGCTTCGGCCGACCGTTACCTGCGCGACTCCGGCGTGTTCTATCGCGTCTATGAGGACCCCGCCGGCGTCGAGCGACCCTGGCCGCTCAGTCACATTCCGCTGCTGATCGAGCCGTCCGAATGGAAGGCGCTCGAGGCCGGGCTCATTCAGCGCGCGGCATTGCTCGAAGCCGTCTTGGCCGACGCCTATGGCGAGGGGCAACTGACCAAAGACGGCCGCCTGCCCGCGGCACTCGTTGCCGGCAATCCGGAATTCCTGCGGCCGCTGGTCGGCGTTGCGCCGCCGGGCGGCTCGCATCTGCGCTTCTGCGCCGTCGATGTCGGCCGGGGACCGGACGGCCGCTGGTGGGTGCTCGGCGACCGCGCGCAGGCCCCAAGCGGCGCCGGCTACGCCATCGAGAACCGGCTGGCGCTGTCGCGCGCCATTCCCGACATCTACCGCACCGCGCGGGTCAAGCGCGTAGCGCCGTTCTTCCAGGCGTTCCAGGCCGAGCTGTTCGAGTACAACCGGCAGGACGATGCGCGCGTCTGCCTGCTGACGCCCGGTCCGATGAACGAGACCTATTTCGAGCACGCCTATCTGGCGCGCTATCTCGGCCTGCTGCTGGTCGAGGGCGAAGACCTGATCGTGCGCAATGACGGCGTCTTCATCCGCACCATTTCCGGCCTGCGCCGCACCGAAGTGCTGCTGCGCCGCATCGACGCCGATTTCGCCGATCCGCTCGAACTCAACGCCGCCTCGCGCCTCGGCGTCGCAGGTCTCGTCCAGGCGGTGCGCGACGGCAAGGTGGTCATCGCCAATTCGCTCGGCGCAGGTCTGGTCGAAGCGCGCGCGATGCTGGCCTTCCTGCCGGCGCTGGCGCCGCATGTGCTCGGCGAGGGCCTGCTGCTGCCGAACGTCGCCACCTGGTGGCTCGGCCGCGCCGACGTGCGCGACGAAATTCTCGCCAAGCTCGACAGCATGGTGATCGCGCCCGCCTTCGGCACCGGCCCCGCCGACGTCAAGCTCGGCGGTGGCGTTCTCGGCTCCGAACTCGACGACAAGCAGCGCCGCAACCTGTTGCAGGCGATCCGCGACCGCCGCATCGATTATGTCGCGCAGGAAGCCGTCACCTTGTCGAGCACGCCGGTCTGGCGCGACGGCAAACTGCAACCGCGGCCGTTCTCGCTGCGGCTTTATCTCGCCAAGGTCGGCGATGGCTGGCAGGTGATGCCCGGTGGCTTTGTGCGCATCGCCGACAATCCGGACGCGCGCGCCATCAGCCTGCAAGGCGGCGACGCCACCGCCGACGCCTGGGTGCTGTCCGAAGGCCCGGTGTCCGCCGTCACTTTGCTGCCGGCGCCGGAGCGCGTGACGATCCAGCGCGCCACCGGCATGTTGCCGAGCCGGGCCGCCGACAATCTGTTCTGGGTCGGCCGTTATGTCGAACGCGCCGAGGCGACATTACGGCTGGTGCGCGCGCTGCTCAACCGCGTGGCAGACGCCGGCGACACCGCCGGGCCGATCGTCGCGGCGATCACCGAGCTGTTGCAGAACTGGAGCGCGGCGCCGGTCGACACCGGCGGCGCAACGCCGGCGCTGGTGGCGCGCTCGGTGCTGACCGGCCGCGAATTCGACGGCTCGCTGCCGCGCCTCGTCCACTTCGCCCGCGTCGCCGCCTCGGTCATTCGCGAGCGCTTCTCGCCCGACGCCTGGCGCGCCATCGACGACCTCGTCGCGCTGATCGAAGCGCCGCTTGCCGCCGGCCCGGCCGAACGCGCGATGGTCGAGCGGGTCGAGGCGGCTTTGCGAATCATTTCGTCGTTCTCCGGCCTGGCGCAGGAGAACATGACGCAGCTCGCCGGCTGGCGTTTTCTCGAACTCGGCCGTCGCATCGAGCGCGCACTTCAGACCTGCCGTTTCGTGCGCAGCTTCGCCGAAGCTCAGGCGCCGCTCGGCGGCCTCGACGTGCTTTTGGAATTGGCCGACAGCCAGCTCACCTATCGCCAACGCTATGTCATGATCGCGGCCAAGGCGCCGGTGATCGATCTCGTGATGCTCGACCCCCACAATCCGCGCTCAGTCGCCTTTCAGGTCGATCGCATCGAGTCGCATCTGGCGGCTCTGCCCAAGGGTCAGACGCCGGCCGGACGGCTGACGGCGGTGCAGCAGGTGGCGGCGTCGATCGCCACCCGCTTCCGCACCGCCGATGCCGGCCACATAACCGACGCCCAGATCGTCGAGATCGAGGACGACCTGATGAAATTGTCGGAAGCGACCGCATCGACCTATCTCACCCATATCGAGCGGTCGCAGGCGACGTGGGATTCCCTATCGTGATCTACGACATTCGCCAGACCACCGACTGCACCTACGCCTCGCCGGTGACGAACGCCTATCACGTGCTGCGCCAGACGCCGGTCAACCGGCCCGGCCAGCGCGTGCAGGTATCGTCCTTGCAGATCGAACCGCCGCCGGTGAGCCGGCGCGAAGGCCAGGACTTCTTCGGCAACAGACTGACCTGGATCGCGCTCGAAGAAGCGCACGCGACGCTGACGGTGAAAATGTCGGCGCGCATCGCCGTCGATCCTGTCGTCATACCGCCCGGCGCGGCCGGCCTCACCTGGGAAGCCGTTCAGGAAGAGGTTTTTGCCTCCGCCGACCTTGGCCCGATGGCGCCGGCGCATTTTCTGTTTCCCAGCCGCATGGTGTCGCTCGATCCGGAGATCCGCGATTATGCCCGCATCAGTTTTCCGCCGGGCCGCGCGATGCTGGAAGCCGCCACCGAACTGACCCACCGCATCAAGACAGACATGACCTATGAGTTCGGCGCCACCACGGTGCGAACGACGCCGCCGATGTCGTTCGCCTTGCGGCGCGGCGTCTGCCAGGATTTCGCGCACATCATGATTTCAGGCTTGCGCGGCATCGGCCTGCCGGCGGCTTATGTCAGCGGCTATCTGCGTACCACCCGCCCGCCGGGCGCGACGCGGTTGCAGGGCGCCGACGCGATGCACGCCTGGGTGTTGGTCTGGTGCGGCTCCGATATCGGCTGGGTCGGCTTCGACCCGACCAACGACATGATCGCCTCCGACGAGCACATCGTGCTGGCGATCGGCCGCGACTACACCGACGTCGCACCGATGGACGGCGTTATCATGGTCTCCGGCGGGCAGGAGATCGACGTGTCGGTCCACGTGATTCCGGTCGGCTGAGCGGTCAGCCGATCGTGCGCGCCAGCACGTCGAGCCAATTCCCGGCGCCCAACTTCGTCAACAGCGGCTCCGGGTATCCTCTCGCGCGCAACGCTTCAAACAGAACCGGCAACCCCGCCGCCGAGCCGATTTTTTCCGGGACCATCGCGCCGTCGAAATCCGAACCCAATCCGACATGGTCTTCGCCCAGTTTTTCGATGAGGTAGTCGAGGTGGCGGACCATCAACTCGATGTCGGTGTCCGCCCGCATGCTGCCGTCCGGCCGCAGAAAACCGGTGGCGAAGTTCAGGCCGACCATGCCTCCTGTATCGCGGATCGCCGCCAGTTGCCGATCGGTCAGATTTCGCGGTGACGGACACAATGCGTGGGCGTTTGAATGGGTCGCAATCAGCGGCGCGGTCGACAGGCGGGCAACATCCCAGAACCCTTTTTCGGTGATGTGCGACAGGTCGATGAGAATTCTCAGTTCGTTGCAGACGCGCACCAGATTTTCGCCGGCGGCGGTCAGGCCATTGCCAGTATCCGGGCTTGACGGGAAACGAAACGGCACGCCGTGACCGAAGATGTTGGTCCGGCTCCAGACCGGGCCCAGCGACCGCAACCCCGCCGCATACAGCACGTGCAGAAAATCGAGTTCGGCATCGATGGCGTCGGCGCCTTCGATGTGGACGACGGCCGCCAGCGCCTCGCGCGCCATGGCCGACCTGATGTCCGCGACAGACCGGCAGATAGCGACGGCGCCCTTCGACGCCCGCTCAATCTTCAGCAGAATGGCCAGTTCGCCGACGATCGAACGCCGCGCATCGTCCATGCTTAAAGGCGGTGGAAGCGTCGGTGAGGGCTGTCCGTCCGGCAGTCGGGATTTCGTGGCTGACGGCGAATACAGCGCGAACAGGCCGCCAATGAGCGAGCCGGCCTTCGCCTTTTTCAGGTCGATGTGGCCGGCCTCCTCGCCTTCAAGGAAATCGGCCACCGGATCCTTCGATGCCGATTTATAGAGGCGCAGGAGAACGTCGTTGTGGCCGTCAAAGACGGGGGTGGGCTTCGTCATGACCGCCGGCTCTCCGCGCGACCCTGATCAGATCGCGATACCAGTGAAAAGATGCTTTCGGAATTCGCTTTTGCGTCGGGTAATCGACGTAAGCAAGCCCGAAACGCACGCCGTAGCCGGAGTCCCATTCGAAATTGTCGAGCAGCGACCAGACAAAATAGCCGCGAATGTCGGCACCGGCGGCCACCGCCTCGTTCAGCGCCCCGACATAGGCCCGCAGAAAGTCGATGCGGTTGTTGTCGATGATTGCGCCGGCCGCGTCAGGCTTATCGACGCCGCCCAAGCCGTTCTCGAGTACATAGACCGGCAGCGCGTAATTCCTGGCGACCGTCAACAGGGTATCCCGAAAGGCATCCGGTTCGACCAGCCAGCCGATCGGCGTCAGCGGAATCCCGGGCGGCTTTTCGCCGAAGGCCCAGCCCAGGCGGGCGGAGGCGTCGGCCTTTATATAGCTCGGCCCATAATGGTTGAGACCGAACCAGTCGAGAGGCCGGTGAATGCGCGCCAGATCCCCGGGCTGCATGAACGGCGCCATCGCCGCCTGCATGAGTTCCGGGTAGACGCCGAGGCATTGCGGATCGGGAAACGCCTGGTTCCAATAGGTGCCGCACACGCGCGCCGCATGCGCGTCCGCCGGCGTTGACGGCAGACAGGGCTGGCAGTTGTGGATGGCGCCAATCGAGCTATCGGCCACGCGGGCACGGATCGCGTCGACCGCCGCGCCATGGGCGAGGTTCACATGATGGATACAGCGATGAAACGTGTCAGCGCTCTGCATGTCCCGCTCGCCGCCGCCGGTCGCCTGCGAGAATATCGTAAAGATCGACGGCTCATTGAACGTGGCGAAGCGCTTGACCCGATCCCCATAACGGTCCGCCACCAGAGCGGCAT
>JAUSBQ010000087.1 GCA_030651965.1 Pseudolabrys sp.
CGCCGACTAACGCTGCGGTGTCGAAGCCGTCGCCGATCTCGACGCCCTTGACCGCGTTGATGCTCATCAGCGCGGCGGCAAGGTCGGCGTCGAGTTTGGCATAGACCGGGGCGCCGAGGCCGGGGGGCACCCCTTCGGCGACAACCTCGATCACCGCGCCGACCGAGGAGCCGGACCTGCGGATGCCGTCGAGATACTCCTCGTAGAACTTCGCCATGATGGGGTCGGGACAGAAGAATGGATTGTTGTCGACCTCATTCCAGTCCCAGCGCGTGCGGTCGATCTTGTGCGGGCCCATCTGCACCAGCGCGGCCCGCACCGACAATTCGGGCACGACCTTGCGCGCAACGGCGCCGGCGGCGACTCGAACGGCAGTCTCGCGCGCCGAGGCGCGTCCGCCGCCGCGATAGTCGGTGATGCCGTATTTGACGTCATAGACATAGCCGGCGTGGCCGGGCCGGTACTTGTCCTTGATGTCGGAATAGTCCTTGGAGCGCTGATCGACATTCTCGATCAGCAGCATGATCGGCGTGCCGGTGGTGACCTGGACGCCATCCTCGCCGGTGAACACGCCGGACAGAATCTTAACCGCGTCCGGCTCCTGCCGCTGCGTGGTGAAACGCGACTGGCCAGGACGGCGCTTGTCGAGATGGACCTGGATGTCGGCCTCGGACAGCGGAAGACGCGGCGGGCAGCCATCGACCACGCAGCCGATCGCCGCCCCGTGGCTTTCGCCGAAGCTGGTGAACCGGAAAAGATGGCCGAAGGTGTTGAAGGACATAGACGGTTTCGTACCCCGCAGCCTTGCGGGGGTCAAATCGAAGGAAATTCAGGCATAGCGCGTCAGTTTATCGCCCTTGAAGACGTAAACCTCACCCTGGATGATGTCGATCAAGGGCGCCACCGCCGGCTTGGCGACGCCAAGGCAAGCCATCAGCCCGCGGCAGGTGCCGCCGTGCGAGGTGACGACGACGTCGCCGGTGAGGCCGTCGTACCAGGCGCGCATGCGGGCGGCGACCATCTTGTAGCTCTCGCCGTTAGGCGGCACGAAATGCCACTTGTCGTGTTCGCGTTGCGAAATCCGCACCGGGTCATTCTGGTGCAATAGCGCGATGGTCGAACCCTCCCAGTCGCCGAAGGAAAGCTCGATCAATTGCGGCTCGCGGACATAGCCTTCGGCCGGCAGGCCGAGCGCCGTGCGCGCCAATTCCATCGTCTCGGTGGCGCGCGATAGCGGGCTGGACACGTAATCGAGCGCCGCCGGGTCGCGGCCCTCGCGGGCGAACAGGTCGCCCAGCAGCTTGCCGCAATGGCTGGCCTGGCCACGGCCTTTGTCGTTGAGCGGAATGTCGCGGTGGCCTTGCAGCCGGCCGGCCACGTTCCAGTCGGTCTCGCCGTGACGGATATAATAGACCGTCGGCAAGGCCATTTTCTATTTAACCGCGAAGTCAGGCGCGTCCGGATGCTTGATGCCGACGATATGATAGCCGGCATCGGCGTGCATGATCTCGCCGGTGACGCCGCTCGACAGGTCGGACAGGAAGAACACGCCGGCCTTGCCGACATCGTCCAGCGTGACGTTGCGGCGCAGCGGCGTATTATATTCGTTCCATTTCAGGATATAGCGGAAGTCGCCGATGCCGGAGGCCGCCAAGGTCTTGATCGGGCCGGCCGAGATGGCGTTGACGCGGATATTCTTGACGCCGAGATCGGCGGCCATATAGCGCACCGATGATTCCAGCGCGGCTTTCGCCAGACCCATGACGTTATAATGCGGCATCCACTTCTCGGCGCCGTAATAGGTCAAGGTCAGCATCGAGCCGCCGTTCGTCATCAGCTTCTCGGCGCGCTGCGCGATGGCCGTGAACGAATAGCAGCTGATCAGCATGGTCTTGGTGAAGTTCTCTTCCGTGGTGTCGACATAGCGGCCGTCGAGCTGATCCTTGTCCGAGAACGCGATGGCGTGGACGATGAAATCGAGCGAGCCCCATGCCTGCTGCACCTGCGCGAAGACCGCGTCGAGCGAGCCCGGATCGGTGACGTCGCAATGGCCGACCACCAGCCCGTCGACCTCCTCGGCCAAAGGCTCGACCCGTTTCTTCAGCGCTTCGCCCTGATAGGTGAAGGCGAGATCGGCGCCGTGGTCGCGGCAGGCGCGGGCGATACCCCAGGCGATCGAGCGGTTATTGGCCACGCCCATGATCAGCCCGCGTTTGCCGCGCATCAGACCTGAGATTTCCGCCATTGCCGTCCTCGTGATCGCCGGCCGCAAGCCGGTCGGCACCGTATGGCATAGGGGGTCAGTGCCATCAAGCAAAGCGGCCGCCAGGCCGAACCGCCGTTAATTCACTTCAGTTCCGGAATATATCCGCCGACGCGGGGTTTTCTAACCATCAGCGGCATAAATCGGCGCCAGCTTGGCAATCCCGGGTAGGCTCAACGTCAGCCCTGTCCCCGGGTTTGCGGTGATGCCCTCAAGGAGAGGCCCTTTGGCCACGTTCCGGCAAAGCGTTGAACTGACGATTCCTGCTCTACGCCGCTATGCGCGGGCGCTGACGCGGGACGCCGATATCGCCGACGACCTGGTGCAGGACACGCTGGTGCGGGCGTTGCGGTCCGAACATCTGTTCCTGGGCGGCGACGTGCGCAGTTGGATGTACACGATCCTGACCAACCTCAACCGCAACCGGTTGCGGTCGCTGGCACGGCGGCCGGCGATGTCGTCGCTAGAAGACAACGACGCGCCCGACGCCTCCGGCCCGGAAGCTGGCGCTCGCGATATCCAGCGGGCGCTGGCCAGTCTGGTCGAGGACCAGAGGCATGCGCTGCTGCTCGTCGTGCTGGAAGGCCTGAGCTACCGCGAAGTCGCGGACGTTCAGGGCGTACCGATCGGCACCGTGATGTCGCGGCTGGCGCGGGCCCGGGCGCAGATCAAGAATTTTCTGGATGGCGAGCGTCCGACGCTGCGCCGTGTGAAATGAGAGAAAGCTAAAGCCATGATCGATCGCGAAACTCCCGTGACCGAGGAAGAGTTGCACGCTTATGTCGACGGCGAATTGCCGGCCGACCGCCGCGAAGCCGTCGGCGCCTGGCTCGCCGCCAATCCGGAGCAGGCCGCGCTGGTCGCCGCCTGGCGCGCGCAGGCCGACAGCATCCGTGCGCGCTACGGCGACGTCGTCAACGAGCCGGTGCCGGAACGGCTGCACCTCGACCAGATCATCAGGAACGACATCACGCATAGTCGCACGCGCGGCCGCACCTGGGCGGCGATGGCCACGGCTGCCGCGCTTGTCGCCTTCATCGCCGGCGGCGGCGTCGGCTGGTACGCGCGCGCCGTGACCACGACGGCGCCGGCGGTGTTCGACCGATTCACCGCCGAGGCGCTCGACGCCTACAAGCTTTACGTCGTCGAGGTGCGTCACCCGGTCGAAGTGCCGGGCAGCGAAGTCGCGCATCTGAGGCAATGGCTGTCGCGGCGGGTCGGCCACGAACTCAACATCCCCGATCTGCAATCGCTCGGGCTCAAGCTTGTCGGCGGCAGGCTGCTGCCGGGTCCGACCGGCGCTGCCGCGTTCTATATGTATGAGGGGCCGACCGGTGAGCGCTTCACCATCTATTGCGGCAAAGCGGGCGGACCCGAGACGGCGCTGCACTTCAAGAGCGCCGAGCCGTTCGCCTCGTTCACCTGGGTCGACGACAAAGTCGGCTATGTCGTGAGCGGGCCGGCCGACCGCGCGCGGCTCGAGGCGGTAACCAAGGTCGTTTACGAGCAGGTCGACAAGACGGCGGAGAAGAAGGGGTAGGCCCCGCTGAGGCTATACCCCAGATCGAATAGAATACAATTATTCTATTTGTGGTATAAACATAAATTATATCCTAGATAGCATATTGACATTTTATACTATCTAAGACATATCCAATTCATGGACGTCGCCCGAAGTCCCCAGCAACTGGGAAACCTGATCGCCCGGACACGGAAGCAGCGCGGCTGGAATCAAACCCAACTCGGCGGCCAAGCCGGCATACGGCAAAAGACCATCTCTCAGATCGAGACCGGGAATCCCGCTGCCCGACTCGATACAATTTTGTCCGTCCTCGCCGCGCTCGATCTCGAAATCAGGGTCGCCCCACGCACCAAGGGCCGGGCTGCGGATATCGAAGACATCTTCTGATGGCGCGCCGCAAGCAACATGCGCCACTCAATGTGCTGCTGAACAACCGCCCTGTCGGACAGTTGTTGAAGGCCCCGAGCGGCGCGATCAGCTTCACCTATGATCGGGATTGGCTGGCGTGGGAACATGCCTTGCCGGTTTCACTGTCGATGCCGTTGCGCGAAACGCCCTACCGGGGCGAAATAGCCGCTTCCTTTTTCGACAACCTGCTTCCTGATTCCGACGACTTGCGCCGCCGTGTTGCCGAAAAGGTCGGCGCGCGCGGCACCGACGCCTACAGCCTGCTGAGCGCTATCGGCCGCGACTGTGTCGGCGCGCTGCAATTCATCGCCGACGGCGACGATCCCGTCATCGCAACCGGCGCGTTCGAGGGCGAGGTCATCGACGACGAGGCGATTGAAAAACTGCTGCTCAATCTTGCGCAGGCGCCACTCGGCCTCAACCGAGATGACGACTTCCGCATTTCCGTGGCGGGCGCGCAGGAAAAGACCGCCCTTCTCCGCCACAATAACACATGGATCAAACCACACGGCACGACGCCGACCACGCACATTTTCAAGAAACAGATCGGCCAGTTGCCGAATGGAATCGACCTGAGCAACAGCGTCGAGAATGAATTTTATTGTCTCAAACTACTCGAAGCCTTCGGGCTGAAAGTGAATAAGGCCGAGATTCTCAATTTCGGAAACACCAAGGCTCTCGTCGTCGAACGATTTGACCGCCAACTGACCAAAGATGGGCGGCTGATTCGTTTGCCGCAGGAGGACTGCTGCCAGGCTCTGGCGATACCGCCAACCCTGAAATATCAAAGCCAGGGCGGTCCGGGTATCGTATCGATCCTCGATCTTCTCAAAGGCAGCGACGACCCCGCCGGCGATCAGCGGGCATTCTTTGCAGCTCAGTTGATATTTTGGCTCATCGGCGCCACGGACGGGCACGCCAAGAACTTCAGCATCTTCATCGGGCCAGGCGGCACCTTCCAACTCACGCCGCTCTACGATGTGCTGACCGCGCAGGCGAGTCTCGACAGCCGCCAGATAGAGCCCAAACAAATGAAGCTGGCCATGTCGGTGGGCGACAAAAATCATGATCGGATGGATACCATCCTTGCCCGGCATTTCCTGCAAACCGCCAGCAAAGCGGGTATGCCGGACAAACTTGCACGATCAACTATTGAGGATGTCGCCACCAACGCCGCTCAGGCGCTTGATAAAATGCCCGGGGTGCTCCCACCGGATTTTCCAGGTGCTATTCATGAATCGGTATCGAAAGGCGTTACAGCTCGTTTGCGCAGCCTTGAACTGCCGAAGTCCGGCTGACCCATTGCCGCGTCAGCCCAGATCCTTTCGCGGATCGTAGGGATTGCCGTCGCGCAGAGTTTTCGCCAGTTCCTTCAACTCGTCGCCGGCCTTGTCGGGCAGCACGATGCGCACGGTGGCGAGCAGATCGCCCGCCCCTTTCGCGCCCTTGACCTTGAGGCCCTTGCCCTTGAGACGGAAGGTGCGCCCGGAATTGGTGTCGGGCGGGATCGCCAGCTCGACCGCGCCGTCAAGCGTCGGCACCCGAACCTTGCCGCCGAGCACCGCTTCGTAAAGCGTGACCGGCAGATCGATACGCAGGTCGTCGCCGTCGGTCTTGAAGACCGCATGGGCTGCGACAGTGATGGTGATGATGACATCGCCGGCGCGGCCGGAGGGGCCGGCATAGCCCTGGCCCTTCAAACGTATCTGCTGACCGGTGGTGATGCCGGCCGGGATTTTCACCTCGACCTCTTTGCCGGTCGGCAGATGCACCCGCGTGCTCGCGCCCTTGGCCGCTTCCGGCAAGGTAATGGTCAAGGTG
>JAUSBQ010000089.1 GCA_030651965.1 Pseudolabrys sp.
CGAGGGGGTTGAGACCGCCGATCAAGCCGCGTTCCTCAAGGCTGAAAAGTGCGAGGAAGTGCAGGGCTTCCTATACTCCAAGGCGCTTCCGCCGCAGGAGTTTGAGGAATTCCTGAGATTGAATCAGATGCGGTTCGCTCGCGTCAAAAATGCAACGACGGTAGTCGCCGCCGGCTGAGACGCCCGCCCTTTCACGCGCGCTTTCCCCACCAGGTCCGGATTTCCCCCACGGTCTGGATCACAGCGAGCGGCGCCAGGCTCATGCCGAGAATAACGCCCCACATCGCGGCGGTCGGCGGCGTCAGGTGCAGCACATAGGCCAGAGCCGGCACATAAGTCGGCACCGCCACCAGTACGGTACATAGAACGAGCGCGCCCCACAGCCACGGATTGCGGGTGATCTCGTTCAACAGCCGTCCGGAGCGTGGATGGCGCATGTTGAAAACGTGCCAGAGCTGCGAAAAGGCGAGCGTGAGAAACGTCACGGTGACGACCGCCCGGCTGTCGAGCAACAACCAGTCGCGCGCCAGAACCAGCGCGCCGAAAGTGCCGGCGGTCAACGCGATGCTCTGGAGAACGATGGCGATCCACTGCGAACGGCCGATGATCGGCTGCTTCGGATCGCGCGGCGGGCGGTCGAGAACGTCGCGTTCGCCTTCGCCAAGCGCCAGCGCGAAGGCCGGAAAGACGTCGGTGACGAGATTGAGATAGAGAATCTGCAACGGCATGATCGGCAGCGGCAGCGCCAACAGGATCGCCAGCCCGATCTCCAGCACCTCGCACAGATTGCACGACAACAGAGAAGCCACGAAGCGCTGGATGTTGCCGAAGATGACGCGGCCTTCGCGGATCGCCTTGACGATGGTCGGGAAGGCATCATCCAGCAGGATCATCGCCGCCGCTTCGCGCGCCACGTCGGTGCCGCGCAGGCCCATGGCGACGCCGATGTCGGCCTGCCGCAAGGCCGGCGCATCGTTGACGCCGTCGCCCGTCATCGCGACCACGTCGCCGGCGGCCTGATAGGCGCGTACCAGCGCCAGCTTCTCGGATGGGCTGACGCGCGCGAAGATGCCGATGTCCATGAGATCGGCGGTCGGGCCGGCGATGACTTTATCGACGTGGCGGCCTTCGACGACTTTGGTGGCGGTGAGGCCGACCGCGCGGCCGATGCTGCGCGCGGTGACGGCGTGATCGCCGGTCACCATGACGACGCGGATGCCGGCGCGCCGGCAGTCTTCGATGGCGTGCGGCACGTCGGCGCGCGCCGGATCCTCCAGCGCGATTAGGCCGAGAAAAGTCAGGTCTTCATAAGCAGCCGCGTCGGCGCGCGGGACGCTCTTGCTGGCGCAGGCCAGCACGCGCAGCCCATGCTGGCCGAAGTGCTCGACGCGCGCGCTCCATTCGGCCCGCGCCGTGTCGGCCATGGCAATGTCGCCCGCCTCAGTGGCGGCCTGTGTGCAGGCCGCCAGCACTGCCTCCGGCGCGCCCTTGACGGCGAACAGAAACAGCTCGCCGTCGCAATGCACGGTCGCCATCATTTTGCTGCCGGCGTCGAAAGCGTGCTTGCGCGCGACCGGCAATTTCTCCAGCAGCGCGTGGCGGCCGAGGCCGGCGCTTCGGCCGGCGCGCAGCAGCGCGATCTCCATCGGGTCGCCGCTCGACTCTTTCGCGGTATGGCCGAGCGTGGCGTCGTTGCACAGCACCGCGATCTCGAGCAGGCGGACGGCCTGCGGATCGTCGGCGAGCTGCCGCGTGTGCGTTGCCAGGTCTATTTCGCCGGATGCGATCCAGAGCCGCCGCGCCGTCATCCGGTTTTCGGTCAGCGTGCCGGTCTTGTCGGTCAGAATGACCGTGGTTGCGCCGAGCGTTTCGACCGCGGACAGCCGTTCGATCAAGGCGTTCTGCCGGGCCATCCGCCACATGCCGCGCGCCAGCGCCAAAGTCGCGACGATCGGCAGACCTTCGGGGATCGCGGCGACCGCCAGCGCGATGGCGGCTTCGACGATGAGGAAAATGTTGCCGCCGCCTCTCAGTCCGATAGCGACGATGATCACCGCCAGGATGATGGTCGCCCACACCAGTTGAGCGGAGAGCCGCGCCAGTTTTTTCTCCAGCGGCGAACTTCCGGTGTCGGCGCCTTCGACCAGTTGCGAGACGCGCCCGAGCTCGGTTTTCAGCCCGATGGCGGTGACGACGCCGACGCCGCTGCCGCGCGTGATCGCGGTGCCCTTGAAAAGCATCGAGCGGCGTTCGGCCAGCCGCGCGTCGGCGGCGATGGCATCGACGTCTTTACGAACCGCGACGGATTCGCCGGTCAGTGTCGATTCATCGGCGGCCAGATTGGAGGCCTCGACCAGCCGCAGGTCGGCGGCAATCGAATCGCCGGCTTCGATCAGGACAATGTCGCCGGGCACCAGTTCCTCGGCGGCGATCAGCCGCGTGTGGCCATCGCGGCGGACACGGGCGGCGCGGCCGCCGAGCGCGCGCAAGGCTTCGATCGAGCGCGCCGCCTTCAATTCGGTCAGAAAGCCGATCAGCGCATTGACGGCGAGCACGGCGGCGATCGCGCCGCCTTCCTCCAGTTCGCCGAACGCGAAGGCGAGCCCGGCCGCGGCCGCCAGCAGATAGACAACAGGGCTCGCGAACTGATGGGCGAAGACCGTCAGGGCGCTGACCTTGCGCTTCGCTGCGATGATATTGCGGCCCTGGACCTGCCGGCGGCGCATGACGTCGGCG
>JAUSBQ010000091.1 GCA_030651965.1 Pseudolabrys sp.
GTCGATGGTGAGCGCGCGGAAGTGCTTGAGGTCGGATTTCAGCCGCCACGGCAATTGGCCATCGCGGCCAATGACATTGTTCCGGCCGATGGCGGCGACCAGCACGATCTTCATGGGTGCTCATCCTTTGCCGCGAAAGCCTGCAAGGCCGGCCCGCTGAGCCGGCAGATTTTCCAATCGTCCATTACATTGGCGCCGATCGACTTGTAGAACGCAATCGACGGCGCATTCCAGTCCAGCACCGTCCATTCGAAGCGCGCCAGGCCCTGTTCGACGCATCGTTTCGCCAGTTGCGCCATCAGCGCCTTGCCGAGGCCGCGGCCGCGAAACGCCGGCCGCACGAACAGGTCCTCGAGATAAATGCCGTGACGGCCGCGAAAGGTCGAGAAGTTCAGGAACCAGATCGCCAGCCCCGCCGCCTCGCCGTTGCACTCGGCGATATCGCAGAACAGCCGCGGCTCCTTGCCGAACAGCGCGGCCGCGATCATCTCCGGCGTCGCATCGACCGCGTCGGCGAGTTTCTCGTACTCAGCCAGCTCACGAACCAGATCGAAAATCAGCCCGGCATCGTGTGCGCGCGCGGCGCGGATGGCGATGCCCCCACCGCCGGTCATACGGCCACTTGCGCTTTGATGTGCGGATGCGGCTCGTAGTCCTCGACCGCGAAGTCTTCGTAGCGGAAGCCGAAGATGTCCTTCACCGCGGGATTGATCCGCATCGTCGGCAATGCCTTCGGCGCGCGCGACAACTGCAGCTCGGCCTGCTCGATATGATTGTTATAAAGATGCACATCGCCGAACGTGTGCACGAACTCGCCCGGCTTCAGCCCCGTCACCTGCGCCACCATCTGCGTCAGAAGCGCATAGGACGCGATATTGAACGGCACGCCGAGAAACACATCGGCGGAGCGTTGGTACATCTGGCACGACAGCCTGCCGCCGGCGACGTAGAACTGGAACAGCAAATGACAGGGCGGCAAAGCCATCTTGTCGACGTCGGCCGGATTCCAGGCGGTGACGATCAGCCGGCGCGAGTCGGGATTGCGCTTGATCGCGGCGATCACATTGCTGATCTGATCGATGGTGCCGCCGTCTTTCGCCGGCCATGAACGCCACTGATGGCCGTAGACCGGTCCCAGTTCGCCGCGTTCGTCGGCCCATTCGTCCCAGATGCGCACGCCGTTGTCTTTGAGATACTTGATGTTGGTGTCGCCGGCCAGAAACCATAAAAGCTCGTGCACGATCGACTTGGTGTGCAGCTTCTTGGTGGTCAGCAGCGGAAACCCGTCGCCCAGGTCGAAGCGCATCTGATAGCCGAACACCGAACGGGTGCCGGTGCCGGTCCGGTCGTGCTTTTCCACGCCGCGGCGGAGAATATGGTCCATCAGGTCGAGGTATTGGCGCATCGCGTCAGCCTGGTTGCCTTGGCCTGGACTCGCCCGAGGGCGGCCCGACTCGGGCGAAGATGGGCAAGTTTGACGCCCCCCGCAACAGTCCGCACGGCTTATCCCCGAAAGCCCCCCAGGGCGGTAACCGGTGCGGGCCGTTAAGGAGTGATTAAGCAAGATGTTCCATGGTTAATCGGTCGTTAATTTCAGATGATTCGGTTCTGGCGTCCGTTCGCATTCCACGTCGGGCAGACATTGAAATACCTCGAGGCCATTTTCGACGATATCCCCAGTCTCGCCCGCTTGCGCCCCGCGCCAGCCGTGCGGAGCCGTGCACCCATCGACCTCGACGAGGACCTGTTTTCGCCCGCCGGCGGCGCTGCCCAGAGCCCGCCCCGCGACCGCGCGGCCCTGCCCTCGGTCGATCTCGACGACCGGCCCTGGCCGACGCTTGAGACGCCGCCAAAGGCCGGCCCGCATGCGCTTGAGAAAAAAGCCGCCGAGCAGGAACGCGAACTGGCGCTGCGCTGCACGCAGGTGGCCGATCTCTATAATCTGCAGGAGCGGCAGTCGGCGGAGTTGCAGGTCGCCTATGCCGAGATCGAGCGACTCACCACGGCCTTCAACGACTTGCAGGAAACCGCGACCCAGCACGCGCTATCGGCCGCCGAGCGCAAGAAAGCGGTCACCGCGCTGCATCAGGAAAACGCGGTGCTGCGCAGCAAGCTCGACAAGGCGATGGACGACGCCACCGAATTGTCGCAGCAGATGCTCACGACCGAAACCATGTTCAACGACCGCGAATTGGTCATCACCACCGCGCTGGAAAAGGCCGATCTGCTGAAGGCGGAATTGGCGGCGGCGGCGGAAGAGAAAAGCCAACTGACCGTCGCGATGCGCGAGGCTGAGCAACTTCATCGCGACGACGTCAGCCGCAAGATGGCGGCGATCGACGAACTGAACCGGAAGGTCGAATCGTTGTTCGCCGATCATAGCGTCCAGCTCAAGACCCGCGAAAAGCTCGCCAAACGCTGCGACGAACTCGCCAAATCCGCCGCCGCGCTCGAAACCGAGAACCAGGAGGCCAAGGTCAAACTGGCGGCGCAGGCCGAGCACGCGGCGTTTCTTGAAACCGTGCTGCGCGTCGAACGCGAAACCGCCGAGGCCCGGATCAAGGAACTGACCGAAAGGCTCGAGCACGAGCGTTCGCAACGCGCGAGCGCCGACCGCGCATCGTCCGCCATGCGCCTGGAAATGGCCGCGTTGCTGCGGCAGTTCACGGCGCGGCGGCGGCAGGCCGGCGACGGCGACCCGGAAGTTCCGGCGCCGCGCCAGGATGCGGCCTAAGCCGCTAACCTCCAGCCCACACGCCCGCGACCGGCAACGTTAACCGTAAACACCAAACGGCGTTTACCAATATTAACAAATCGTTAACTTGCGCGTTAGGTGCCCGGGTGACCGGCTGCCTGGCGCGCCTTTCGCTGTTCCAGGCACGCGCGCGAGCGACGAGGAGAACGACCTGGTGACGGCGGCGACCCTGCAAGGCGGGCACGTGAATGACGGCGGCCTCGACCTGGCCGCGGCCGGATCTTGGACGGCGGAGCACGCGCGCGCGCTCGAGCCCTTGGTCGACAAAGCAACCCACGCTAATGAAACGGTGCGCCGCATCGTCATCGACGTGACGCGCGTCGAGCGGCTCGACACTTACGGCGCCTGGCTGATCGAGCGCACGATGCGGGTCTGGATCAGCCGTGGCGTCGAGGCCGAGATCGTCGGCCTGTCCGACAGCTATGGCCACCTGTTCAAGAAAGTGCGCGCCGGCGCCGGCAAACTGACGCCGTTGGTTCGCCGCGGCAATTCGATCACCGCGACTTTGGAAAGCGTCGGCCGCACCATGATGGCGGTGGTCGCCGACATCCTGCTGTTCACGCAGATGGCCGGCTCGCTGGTCGTTGCTTTCCTGCGCGTCGTCGCCCACCCGACGAAGTTCCGCTTCACGTCGATGGTCAATCACCTCGAGCGCGTCGGCTGGCACGCGGTGCCGATCATTCTCCTGATCACCTTCCTGATCGGCTCGATTCTGGCCCAGCAAGGCATCTTCCATTTCCGCACCTTCGGCGCCGACATCTACGTCGTCGACATGGTCGGCGTTCTGGTCCTGCGCGAAGTCGGCGTGCTGATCGTCTGCATCATGGTCGCCGGCCGCTCCGGCTCGGCCTACACCGCCGAACTCGGCTCGATGAAGATGCGCGAGGAAGTCGACGCGCTGCGCACCATGGGGTTCGATCCGGTCGAGGTGCTGATCCTGCCGCGCATCTTCGCGCTCATCATCACGGTGCCGATCCTCACCTTCCTCGGCTCGATGGCGGCGCTTTATGGCGGCGGCGTCGTCGCCTGGCTCTATGGCGGCATCGACCCGCAAGTGTTCCTCGCGCGCCTGCACGAGTCGATCTCGGTCAAAAGCTTCGCCGTCGGCATGATCAAGGCGCCGTTCATGGCCATCGTCATCGGCCTGGTCGCCTGCGTCGAGGGCTTGCAGGTCAAAGGCAGCGCCGAATCTCTCGGCGCCAAGACCACCGACTCGGTCGTCAAATCGATCTTCCTGGTCATCGTGCTCGACGGCGCCTTCGCCATCTTCTTTGCCTCGATCGGAGTGTAAAGAATGGCCCTCCCCCCCACCGAAGCCGTCATCAAGGTGCAGGATCTGGTGGTCGAGCTGGACACGCGCCGCGTACTCAACGGCGTCAAGCTCGACCTCCTGCGCGGCGAAATTCTGGGTTTCGTCGGCGCGTCGGGCGCCGGCAAGTCGGTGCTGACCCGCACGATCATCGGCCTGCTGCCGAAGCGCGAGGGCCTCATCGAAGTGCTCGGCGTCGATCTCGACAAGGCCGATGACCGGGAAAAGCAGGCGGTCGACCGGCGCTGGGGCGTGCTGTTCCAGCAGGGTGCGCTGTTCTCGTCGCTGAGCGCCGGCAAGAACGTCGAATTCCCGATCCGCGAATATCTCGGCCTGTCGCAGAAGCTGACCACCGAAATGGCGATCTCCAAGCTGGAGATGGTCGGCCTCAAGCCCGACGTCTACCGCAATTTTCCCTCCGAGCTTTCCGGCGGCATGATCAAGCGTGTCGCGCTGGCGCGCGCGCTGGCGCTCGATCCGGAAATCCTGTTTCTCGACGAGCCGACCTCCGGCCTCGACCCGATCAGCGCCGGCGAATTCGATCAGCTCATTCTGACGTTGCAGGAAACCCTGGGCGTCTCGATTTTCATGGTCACCCACGATCTCGACAGTCTGCATCGCACCTGCGACCGCATCGCGGTCCTTGGCAACGGCAAGATCATCGAGGCCGGCACGATGGATCAGATGCTCGGGTCGAACCATCCGTGGCTCAAATCATATTTCCACGGCGCCCGCGCGCATGACGACTGGCACGTTCCGGTCAAAGGCTAGACGAACACGGTTGGAGTTGAGCGATGGAAGACAGAGCAAAATACGTATTGATCGGAGTGTTCACGTTCGCGGTTGTCGCGGCCGCGTTCGGCTTCGTCTACTGGCTCCACAACAACGCCGGCAACCGCGAGACCGCCGCCTATCGCGTCATCTTCGAAGGCTCGGTATCCGGTCTGCGCGTCGGCGGCCCCGTCCTGTTCAACGGCATCCGCGTCGGCGAGGTCACCGACATGCGGCTCACCGACAGCCCGTCGCAGGTCGCGGCCATCCTGTCAGTCGCCACCACGACGCCAGTGCGCGCCGACACGCGGGTGAGCCTGGAATATGCCGGTCTCACCGGCATCGCTTCCGTGTCGCTGAAAGGCGCCACCGCGTCGGCGCCGCCGCTGACGAAAAAGGAAGCCGGCTTCTTGACCTTGAAGGCCGACCCGAACGCCGGCACCGACATGTCGACCGCCGTGCGCGAAACCCTCGGCCGCGCCGACGCGGTCATCGCCGAAAATCAGGAATCGATCCGCAATTCGATCAAGAATCTGGAGACCTTCACCGCGTCGCTGGCGCGCAACAGCGACAAGATCGACAAGCTGATCGACAATAGCAGTCAGGCGATGGGATCGATCAACGACCTGGCCGGCAGCCTGAAGAAGGATACCAGCGAGCTTGCGACCATCCTCGGCAAACAGACCACCGACCTGGCGACGAATTTGGACAAGCGCACCGCCGAGATCAGCGAAGGTATCAACAGACTGACCGACAGCGCCAACAAGCAGGTCAACCTGGTCGGCAACAATCTGAACCGCGCCATCACCAACATCGACAAGCAGGTGACCGATCTGGCGAAGAATCCGCACCGCATCATTTTCGGCGGCGGCAACGACAAGAAATAGCGTTTGAAATAGCGTTTGCCGGATTCATTCTCCGGCAAACGCCCGGTTCAAGCCTTTACTCGACGAACACCGCCTCGCGCTTTTTGCTGATCATCGGCAGCATCGCAATGATGAGCAGGATCGCCGCCACAGCAAGCAGCACGCCCGAGATCGGCCGGGTCAGGAACACGGTGGCGTCGCCGCGCGCGATCAGCATGGCGCGGCGCAGGTTCTCTTCCATCAACGGGCCGAGCACGAAGGCCAGCACCAGCGGCGCCGGCTCGAAATCGTGTTTCACCAGCCAGTAGCCGATCAGGCCGAAGATCGCGGCGATCAGCACGTCGGTTGGCGAGTTGTTGATCGAATAGATGCCGATGCAGCAGAACACGATGATCGACGGGAACAGCAGCCGGTATGGCACGCGCAACAGGCTGACCCAGACGCCGACCAGCGGCAGGTTGATGATGACCAGCATCAGGTTGCCGAGCCACATCGACGCGATCATGCCCCAGAACAATTCCGGCTGTTTGATCATGACCTGCGGGCCCGGCACGATGCCGTGGATGGTCATGGCGCCGACCATCAGCGCCATCACCGCGTTCGGCGGAATGCCGAGTGTCAGGAGAGGAATGAATGAGGTCTGCGCCGCCGCATTGTTGGCGGCTTCCGGCGCAGCCACCCCCTGAATGGCGCCGTGGCCGAAACGCTCCGGATGTTTCGACATGCGCTTCTCGAACGTGTAGGCGGCGAACGAGGCGACGATGGCGCCGCCGCCGGGCAGAATGCCGAGGATCGACCCGAGAACGGTGCCGCGCGCGATCGAGCCGGAGGAATCGACGAGATCCTGCCGCGTCGGCATCAATCCGGAGATTTTCGCCTTCACGATATCGCGACTCTCCTGCGACATTTCCAGGTTGCGGATGATTTCGGCGAACCCGAACAGACCCATCGCGACATTGGTGAAGCCGATGCCGTCGGACAGTTCGGCGATGTCGAAGGTCATGCGCCCCGCGCCGGTCTCCAGGTCCGAGCCGACCATCGACAGCAGCAGGCCCAGAATGATCATGGCGACGGCCTTGAGCACCGAGCCCTTGGCCAGCACCACCGCGAAAATAAGACCGAGCACCATCAGCGCGAAATATTCCGCCGGTCCGAACAGCAGCGCCAGCGACGTCAGCGGCGCGCCGAGCGCCGCCACCAGCACCGTCGCCACGCAGCCGGCAAAGAACGAGCCGAGCGCCGCGATCGACAGCGCCGCGCCGGCGCGGCCCTGCCGCGCCATTTGGTGGCCGTCGAGACAGGTGACGACCGACGTCGCCTCGCCCGGAATATTGACCAGGATCGACGTCGTCGAACCGCCGTACTGCGCGCCGTAATAGATGCCGGCGAGCATGATCAGCGCGCCGACCGGCGGCAGGCCAAATGTGATTGGCAGCAGCATGGCGACCGTCGCCACGGTGCCGATGCCGGGCAGCACGCCGACGAGTGTGCCGACCAGCGCGCCGAGCAGGCAGAAGCCGATGTTCATGGGAAGCGCGGCAACCGAGAAGCCGAGCCACAGATTGGCAAGAAGGTCGGACATTATCGCGTCACTCGCTCAGAACATGGGCCAAAGCTGGAACGGAAGGCCCAGCACGTAGACGAACAGCACGACGCAAAAAGTCGTCATCGCCACCGCCGCGAGCAGACTTTCTACGAGACGAAATTCGCGCGAGGCGAACATTGAAATCATGAAAGCCATGAAGGTCGCTGGCACCATGCCGAGTCCCGGGATGCGGATCGGAATGCCTGCGAGATCGACCCGGATCCCGCGAACGGTCGCCGCGAATATAAGAATGGCCACCACCACCAGGGCCGGTCCGCGCACCGCGAAGCTCTCGATCGGCGGCCCTTTGATAAAGAGCCCCATCAACATGACGACGACGCCGATGAACATGAGCAGGCCGGCGAAGATGCGCGGCGCGGTGCCCGGACCGAAGGCAAAGCCCTGCTGGCCCGGCAAATTGCTGGACGCCCAGATTGCCAGCGCGGCGATGACGATCAAAGCCAGTCCGCCAAAGAAATCGCGCGGTCCGCGAATTTTCTCCCGAAATATCCCCCCTGTCGGGGAGGTTTTCGCCCCCTCGGCCATCTTTTCTGTCTCCTGCGGCTTTTTATCTGCCGGTACGGAATTAAGGTCACCCGTTCCCTAGCACAGCTTGCGCGCCAACCGGAAGCGCTGCTGCGATATTGCGAATAGCGCCCCCGGCGGCAAACAACCCTAGCCGGTTGATGCGGGTGAATGCTGCGACGACAATCGTCATCGCCGTCACCAGAGTTGCATATGTTCTTGTCGGCGAGGTCACGATGATGACGTAGCGAGAATGGCCGCGCCGCTTGCCGCGCAACGAGCAGGGTGTCTCGCTTGTCGTGGCGGCAAAATCATTCGCCCGACCTCATCAATAATAGTGTACACTAGCCGACATTGGGCCTGCGGAGTAGGAACTTAGTGCGGGTGCCCAGCTTTGAAAGCATTCATGCCGAGCGATGGCCCCTCCGACAACCCGCTTGCGGCGGAAAATGCCGGACTTCGACTCTTGCTGGCGCAGGCCGGCATCGACGCGGCGCGGCTGCTGACCGAAGCCGGAATCCACGCCGCCGAGAACGAGGCCGCCAAGAAGTTGCAGCGTCTGCTGCTTGAGGAGTTGCATCACCGCGTCAAGAACACCTTGGCGACCGTGATCGCCATCACCTCGCAGAGCCTGCGTAACGCTTCGAGCCTCGAAGACGGCAGCGCCGCCGTCGAATTCCGGCTCGTCGCCTTGGGCCGCGCGCACGATCTGCTGCTCAAGTCGCAGACCACCGGCGCCAGCCTGTCGGACATCATTCATGCGGCGATCGAACCGTTCGACCGCAAGCAGGATTCACGATTCACCATCAGGGGCGATCCGATCGACGTCGGCGCCGCCGCCGTTCTGTCGCTGAGCATGTCGCTGAACGAACTGTGTACCAATGCCGTCAAGCACGGCGCGCTGTCGAACGGAAGTGGCCGCATCGAAATCGTATCGTCGGTCGAGGGCACGCCGCCGCGCTTGATCATGACCTGGACCGAGACCGGCGGTCCCGCCACCGCGGAGCCGACGCGGCTGAGTTTCGGCACGCGCCTGATGGGGCGCCTTGCCCAGGAACTGCACGGCACGGTGGAGATGCGCTATATGCCGAGCGGCTTCGTCTATCGGCTCGACGTACCGCTGTCGACGCTACAGGCGCCGGCCGTTGCCTGATCGACTTGCCGTATATGTTGGACATCTCTTGGAAGCACCATGACGCCCGACCGCGATCCCCCTCCTTACAGCCTCGATGCCCTGCTCCCGGCCGAAATCGCGCAGAAGGCCGAGACCGTCGGCGTCACCAAAGCCCGCATGGACATCGTCAGCCTGATGACGTTGTCGGTGCTGGCCGGCGCGTTCATCGCGCTCGGCGCCATGTTCGCCACCACGGTGCTGGCGGGGGCCGATGGCGTGCTGCCGTTCGGTGTCAGCCGGCTGCTCGCCGGCATCGTCTTTAGTCTCGGGCTGGTTCTGGTCGTGCTCGGCGGCGCGGAGCTGTTCACCGGCAACAATCTGATGGTCATGGCCTGGGCCGCCGGCAAGCTGCCGTTGCGCGCCATGCTGCGCGCCTGGCTTATCGTCTATGTCGGGAATTTCATCGGCGCGGCGGCCACCGCGCTGCTGGTGTTCCTGTCGGGTCAATATGCCGGCGGCGGCGGCGCGGTCACCGCTGTCGTCCTCCAGATTGCGCTCGGCAAGGTGACGACGCCGATCGAACAGGCCTTCTTTCTCGGCATCCTGTGCAACGTGCTGGTCTGCCTCGCCGTATGGCTGACCTTGGGCGCGCGCACGACCACCGACAAAGTAATCGCGATCGTTTTTCCGGTTTCCGCCTTCGTCGCGGCCGGGTTTGAGCATTCGGTCGCCAATATGTATTTCGTGCCGCTCGGACTGTTCGTCAAAGCATTCGCGCCGGCCGCGCTGTGGGCGCAACTCGGTTCAAGCGCCGCCGATTATGCGGCGCTGACCTGGCCGGTATTTTTCCTGAGCCTCGTGCCGGTCACCATCGGCAACATCATCGGCGGCGGCGTCATGGTCGGCGGGGTCTATTGGTTCGTCTATTTGCGCCCCCGGTCGGAAGCCTAGGCGCCTAGCCGCCAGCGTCGCGCTGTCCAGGCGGGCCTTTTTGCCCCCGAAGCCGGGAAATCCACCGATTCGGGGCTTAACTCCTCAACCTTTAGCCCCTATATTCATTCTGCCGGGGCAACCCGGCTATGGCGATAAACGGACGTCGTAATAAACCTTTCGGACCCGGGGGCGGTACCCGGCGCCTCCACCAAAGCCCGCGTTGGGCTTAGCCCGGATACGGGCTTTGGCGGGGGCGAACTAGGATCGACGAGGGCGTAAAGGACGAACTTTTGCTCGGCATGGTTCCGCCGTTATCGGGCCAAATCGTAGTTGCAAACGACAACTATGCTCCGGTTGCTCAGGCCGCGTAAGCGGTTTGAAAAACCAAGTCTAGAAGTCCTGGCGGGATAAGCTCCGTCAGGCGGGGTTCGGAGGCACCTGGCAACAGAAGCCTCCACTTTCCTTTTCAAAGAGCCATTATTCGACGGACGGACGGGATGAATTTCGCCCGCCGACGCGCTACTATGCAAAGAAACAGCCCTCTCCCGACCGCAGGACGCGAATGGCCGACCATATCCGCTACGATCTCCTGACCCAGCAAGCCTTGCGCGGCGTGGTCCGCAACGTGCTCACCGACGCCGCCAAGAAAGGCCTGCCGGGCGATCATCATTTCTACATTTCATTTGATACCCAGGCCGACGGCGTCCGCATGTCCGACCGGCTGCGCGCGCAGTATCCGGAGGAAATGACGGTCATCCTGCAACATCAGTTCTGGGATCTGGCGGTCACCGAGCAAGGCTTTGAAGTCGGCATGTCGTTCGGCGGCATTCCGGAGAAGCTCGCCATTCCATTCGACGCCATCACCGGGTTCTTCGACCCTTCCGTCCAGTTCGGCCTGCAATTCGAGGAAATCGCCGAGGGCCAGGGTGGCCTGAAGCAGGACACGCAAAAGTCCGATGGCAAGAAGCCTGAAGCCAAAAAGAGCCTGTTGACGAGCGTCGGCACGCCGGAAACTTCAGGTAAAGCAACACCCAATAAATTCGAGCCGAAAAACCTCGAGCCTAAAAATCAGCCCAAGAATCAACCCAAGAATGAACTCAAGAATGAACCCAAGAATGAACCCAAGAATCAGCCTATGACGCGCCTGCCCGTCGCGCCGCCCCCGCCGGCCGCGGTACCGACTGTGTCGCCGTTGACACCCGTGGCGTCGTCGGAACCGACCGATCCGAACCCCGATAAGCCGTCCGGCGGCGGCGAAGTCGTGCGGCTCGACCGGTTCCGCAAGAAATAGCGCGCCTACCGCGCAGGCTTGTTTGCGGACGTAATTGGCTTACGTTTCGGCTATGGTCAAAACGCAAAAATCAACGCAACAATCCACGATCAAAACCCGCACTGAGAGCGATTCCTTCGGGCCGCTCGATATCCCCGCCGATAAATTGTGGGGCGCGCAGACCGAGCGTTCGCTGCGCAACTTCCGCATCGGCACCGAACGCATGCCGATCGAGATCATCCATGCCCTGGGTCTGGTCAAACGCGCCGCGGCGGAAGTGAATCGCGATCTCGACTCGCTCGACAAGAAGCGTGCCGGCGCGATTGTCGCGGTGGCGCAGGATATCGCCGACGGCAAGCTCGACGAACACTTCCCGCTTTCCGTCTGGCAGACCGGTTCCGGCACGCAGTCCAACATGAACGTCAACGAGGTGATCGCCAACATCGCCAATCTGGCGCTTGGCGGCGAGCTTGGCGCCAAAAAGCCGGTTCACCCGAACGATCATGTCAATATGAGCCAGTCGTCGAACGACTCGCTGCCGACCGCCATGCATATCGCCGCGGCGGTGCAGATGACGCGGCACCTGCTGCCGGCGCTCGATGGCTTGCAGCGCGCACTTGATAAGAAAGCCAGGGAATTCGCCAAGATCGTCAAGATCGGCCGCACACATACGTTGGATGCGACGCCGATCACGCTCGGCCAGGAATTTTCCGGTTACGCCGCCCAGGTGAAGTCGTCGATCGGGCGGTTAAAGTTGGCGCAGCACGAGCTCTACCCGCTGGCGCAGGGCGGCACCGCCGTCGGCACCGGGCTGAACGCCAAGCCGAAATTCGCCAAAGCCTTCGCCAAGCGCATCGCCGCGCTGACCAAGCTGCCCTTCGTCAGTGCGCCGAACAAGTTCGAGCACATGGCCGGGCATGACGCCTATGTTTTCGCGCACGGCGCGATCAATGCGGCGGCCACCGCGGTGTTCAAGATCGCCAACGACATCCGCCTGCTCGGCTCCGGCCCGCGTTCCGGTCTCGGGGAGTTGATCCTGCCAAGCAACGAGGCGGGATCGTCCATCATGCCGGGCAAGGTCAACCCGACGCAGAGCGAAGCGCTGACCATGGTGTGCTGCCAGGTGTTCGGCAACAACACGTCGATCACGGTCGCCGGCAGCCAGGGCCATTTCGAACTCAACGTCTACAAGCCGGTCATGGCCTACGCCATGCTGCAATCGATCCGGTTGCTCGGGGACGCGGCGAATTCCTTCACCGACAATTGCGTTGCCGGCATCGAGGCTAACAAGCCGCGCATCGCCGAGTTGATGCAGCGCTCGCTGATGCTGGTGACCGCGCTGGCGCCGCATATCGGCTACGACAAGGCCGCGCAGGTGGCGAAGGCGGCGCACAGCAATGGCACCACCTTGCGCGAGGAAGCTCTGCGGCTGGGCTACGTCACCGGAGCGGATTTCGATCGCCTGGTGCGGCCGGGCAGGATGACCCGGCCTGGCTGAGCGCGGCCGCATGTGGGCCGAGCGGCCGGAGCGAGCGCAATGTCCCCAGGAAAATTCCGGTCGCCGCGGAGCACAATATTTCAGAAGTATACATACGATGGAGCTCCGATTATTGGTGGCCCCGCCATTCTACTTGTTTTCCATGTTCTTTACGCGCCGCCGACAACCAGCGGGATGAATTGTAAAGATCAGAGACATGAGTTTTTAAGTATCAGCAGACTGTCGACAAAATAGACATATCGCCACAACTTAATTCCATTCAAAAGCAGCCCCTGATGTCTGCTCGGTTTCGCGGGGGCCTTACGGTCACTCTATTGCGATCAACTAACCGTGTATTGAACTCGGCCGTTCGGACAACGCATTCTTGTTGGTAGAACGCTTCCAAGCTGCCCGCAATGCGGGACAGGGTGGTTGTACGCAATGGCCGGGACTGGTCGAAATGAGCATAAAGCGCGCCGGGTGAGCGGTAATGACGAGGCGCTGAATGGCTGAACTGGTGAATCTTCGGACAGCGCGCAAGCGGGCCTCGCGCCAGCAGGAAGAAGCGCGTGCCAGTGCCAACCGTCTCGCCCATGGCCAGCCGAAGCACGCCCGCGCGCGGGCCGCTGCCCAACAGCAGCAAGCCGACCACGTGCTCGATCAGCATCGCATCGAACCAGGAGACGGTCGATGAAATCGCCAGTTATCAAGCGCTCGATTGTCATTGCCGGTCACAAGACCAGCGTCAGCCTTGAGGATGCTTTCTGGACGGCGCTCAAGGAAATCGCCGGCCTGCGCGACGTGACGTTATCCGACCTCGTGGCCTCGATCGACACCGACCGCCGCTACGGCAATCTGTCCTCGGCGATCCGCATCTTCGTGCTGGATTTTTACCGGGCGCAGAGCGGCGGCGAACGCGGCGCGCGCGAGGACAAGCGCGACACCCTCAGTTCGCGCCTGTCGCCCTCAGTTCTGGGGGCCGACTGATCCGGCCGGCGGACCGGCGCGCATCGGCGACGGCAACGGACTGATGTTAAGCGGCGCTGGCAATGCCGGCGCCATTTCTTTTTCCGGCGTGGCCGGCGGCGGCGGCGGC
>JAUSBQ010000104.1 GCA_030651965.1 Pseudolabrys sp.
AGGTCGGCGGCGCGCAGCGGCTGGCCGGGGCGAAGATTGTTGCGCGCGGCCATGCCGATCACCTGGGCGCGGCTGGTGAGCGCCTCGCGGCCGATCTCGGCGCGCGGCTTGCGCTCGACGACGATGTCGGATTCCCGGATCAGCGCGTTGCGATCGACGGCGTGCGCAAGGGTCACGACATCGCCGGTGACGGCGGCCTTGCCGGACAGGCGCAGCGTGCTGTAGCCGGCGGCGCCGGTCGGGATTTCCAGCGCGGCGTCGAAGCGGCCGCTGCGCGGGTCATAAGCGATACGCGCGACGCGCGGCTCGCCCTTGGCGTTGGGCTCGACCTGGATGGCGCGCGGATCGCGCTCGAAGCGGACGGTGATTTCCTTGGCCTCGCCGACATTGAAACGCGCCGACAAAGCGCGCGCGACGGCGGCCTCGACATCGGCGACCGGGATTTCGCGGCTGGCGCGCGTCACCACCACTTCGGTGATGCCGTTGGTGTCGAGGCCGACCAGCGCATGGGCGCGCACCGCCTCGACCACGGCCTCGGCCGGCACCACGCCGGTGCCGCCGAGATCGGGGGCGCGGAAGATCGCTACATTGGCGATGACGCCGGCGTTGTCGATGAGGTCGCCGACGCGCACGATGCCGCCGGTGACGAGGGCGTCGGACTTGAGCACCGGGCGCGCCGCATCGTTCTGCGTGCTTTGGTTCAGCGTACCTTGGGCGAAGGCCGCGGTGCCGAGCGTGGCGAGAAGAGCTGCGGTGGCGAGGGTGCGGATCATGGTGAGACCTCAGCGCATCAGGTTGGAAGTGGCCGACAGCATCTGGTCGGCCGCGGTGATGACCTTGGCGTTCATCTCGTAGGCGCGCTGGGCGGCGATCAGATCGGAGATTTCGCTGACCGCTTCGACGTTGGCGGTTTCCAGATTGCCCTGCATGACGCTGCCGAAGCCGTCGGAGTTCGGCGTGCCGTTCTGCGGCGCGCCGGAGGCCGGCGTTTCCAGATACATGTTGTCGCCGATGCCTTGCAGGCCGGCCTTGTTGACGAAGATGGCGAGTTCGATCTGGCCGACCTGGGTCGGCACCGTCGAGCCGGGCAGGGTGACCGACACCTGGCCCTGGTTGTTGATGGCGACGGTGGAGGCGTTCTGCGGAATGGTGATGCCGGGCTGCACGACATTGCCGGCGGCGGTGACCAGGCGGCCTTGCGCGTCGAGTTCGAACGAGCCGTCGCGGGTGTAGGAGGTGCGGCCGTCCGGCAAGTTGATCTTGAAGAACCCTTCGCCGCGGATGGCGACGTCGTAATCCTTGCCGGAGGCGGCCAGGCCGCCTTGCGTCATGATCCTCGGCGTGCCGACCGCCTTGACGCCGGAGCCGAGTTCGATGCCGGCCGGCAGCATGTTGCCCTGCGACGAGGTCTGCGTGCCGACGCGGCTGACGTGTTCGTACAGCAGATCCTGGAATTCCGCCCGCTGGCGCTTGTAGCCGGTGGTGCGCATGTTGGCGATGTTGTTGGAGATGACCTGAACGTTGAGTTCCTGGGCCATCATCCCGGTCGCGGCGGTGTGAAGTGCGCGCATGACTTAATCTCCAGCCGTTAATTCGGCACTTCGGCGAGCTTTTCGATCGCCGAGCGGTGCATGTCGGATTGCTGCGACAGCATGGTGGCGACCGATGTGTAGGTGCGCGTGACTTCGATCATGCGCGTCATCTCGACGACCGAGCGGACGTTCGACTTTTCGATCGAGCCCTGCACGAAGCGCGAGGTGGTGTCGGGAAGCGGGGTGACGCCGTCCGGCGCGGCGAAGGCGCTCGAGCCGTCCTTGCGCAGCAGGCCGGGATTGTCGAACGATGCGAGGCGCAGTTTGCCGCGCTGCGACTCGGTCGTGGCGTTGGCGCCTTCGCGCACGCTGATCGTGCCGTCGGCGCTGATGGTGATGTCGCGGTCTTTCGGCTGCATCACGATGGGACCGGCTTCGCCCATCACCTGAAAGCCTTCGCTGGTGACCAACTGGCCGGCATTGTTGACCTGGAAGGCGCCGTTGCGGGTGAAGCGTTCGCCATTCGGCGTCTGGATGGCGATGAAGCCGTTGCCGCTGATGGCGACGTCCAGCGGGTTGCCGGTGCGCTCCATCGCGCCTTGCGTCATGTCGGTCCAGGTGGCGCGGTCGCGCACGAACGAGACCTTCGCATCGCGGTGCGACAGATCGCCCTGACGGGCGGTCTTGCCGATGAATTCCTCGAACACCGCGCCGTTGGCCTTGAAGCCGGCGGTGTTGATGTTGGCGATATTGTTGGCGACGACGTCGAGTTCGCGCCGCAGCGCGACCTGGCGTGACAGTCCAACGAGAAGGGCATTCGGCATCGCGTAGCTCCCCTTAAACCTAGCCGGTCTGGCGCCGCCGCTCCCGAGGCCTTGCCGAACCGTTCATCCGTGACCGCCAGAGCTCTCCCAAGCCGGCGGCTGCGGTCTTAAGTGCAGCGACCGTGCCAAGTGGGATTATGGTTTTGGATCAAGGGTTTGCGAAAATGCCGGGGGGATTTCGGCAGGGCAAAAATAGCCATGAGGCAGAACAGACCGGCAAAAAATGCCGGTTGGAACCCGGTTTGAAAGCTTCTGTTAACCATACCAACCTAGCTTTGCCTCCTGGGGGCGCGATCTCCGTGTGACCGCCATTTTTTCTTGTGAGGCAGCCTGTTCGGCCGCCCGCGCAGACGCGAACTGGGGTGCTCAATGGCCAAGGCCGCAAAGAAAAGCGCTGACGAGACGGAAGGCGGCGACGGCCCGGCAGCAGCCCCGAAAAGCAAGCTGCCGTCCAAGAAGGTGATGATCATGGCGCTGGCCGGCCTGCTGGTGGTCGGCGGCGGCGGTTTCGGCGGCTACATGTTCTTTGCCAAGCCCAAGCATGAAGAGGCGAAGAAGGAAGCCGCCAAGCCCGCGACCTTCGTCGACCTGCCGGATGTGCTGGTCAATCTGGCGAGCGGCGGCTCGGACCGCACTCAATATCTCAAAGTGAAGATCGTGCTCGAACTGCCCGACCCGTTGCTGGTGGCGCAGATCCAGCCGCTGATGCCGCGCGTCATGGATGCCTTCCAGACTTACCTGCGCGAATTGCGGCCGACCGATCTCGACGGCTCCGCCGGGCTCTACAGGCTCAAGGAAGAACTGACCCGCCGCGTCAACGTCGCGGTCGCGCCAAACAAGATCACGGCGGTGCTGTTCAAGGAAATCGTCGTTCAGTAACGCGAACAGTTCTGGTTCACGACGGCAACGCTAGAAGACCACAGAGACCATGGCGCAAAAAGACCAGATCGATCAGGACGCGCTGGCCGCCGAGTGGGGCGTCGCGCTTGAATCGGAAGCCGGCAGCCCTGCGCCGGAGACGACCGAGGCCGCGCCCGGCGCCGATCAGGCCGCCGCGCAGTGGGCGGCGATGGTCGACGACAGTTCCAATTTCCAGTCGAACAAAGGCGGCGCCGAGCGCATCCTCAACCAGGAGGAAATCGACAGCCTGCTCGGCTTCAGCCTGGCCGATGTGACGCTCAACGACAATTCCGGCATCCGCGCCATCATCGACTCGGCGATGGTGTCCTACGAGCGTCTGCCGATGCTGGAAATCGTCTTCGACCGCCTGGTGCGGCTGATGACGACATCGTTGCGCAATTTCACTTCCGACAACGTCGAAGTCTCGCTTGACCGCATCACCTCGGTGCGCTTCGGCGACTACCTCAATTCGATCCCGCTGCCGGCGATCCTGGCGGTGTTCAAGGCGGAAGAGTGGGACAATTTCGGCCTCGCCACCGTCAATTCGAGCCTGATCTATTCGATCATCGACGTGCTGCTCGGCGGCCGCCGCGGCCAGAGCAGCGTGCGCGTCGAAGGCCGTCCCTACACGACGATCGAGACCAGCCTGGTCAAGCGCATGATCGAGGTCGTGCTGTCGGACGCCGAACTCGCCTTCAAGCCGCTGTCGCCGGTCAAGTTCAATATCGACCGGCTCGAGACCAATCCGCGCTTTGCCGCGATTTCGCGGCCCGCCAACGCCGCGATTCTGGTGCGCCTGCGTATCGACATGGAAGACCGCGGCGGCAATATCGAACTGCTGCTGCCTTACGCGACCATCGAACCGATCCGCGCCACGCTGCTGCAGATGTTCATGGGCGAGAAGTTCGGCCGCGACCAGATCTGGGAAGGCCATCTGGCCACCGAGATCGGCCAGGCGCAGGTCGGCGTCGACGCCGTGCTGTACGAGCAGCGCCTGCCGCTGCGGCGCATGATGAACCTGAATGTCGGCGACACGCTGATGCTCGAACTCAAGCCCGACGCGCCGGTGACGGTGCGCTGCGGCGACGTCACCCTGACCGAAGGACGCATGGGCCGGGTCGGCGACCGCGTCGCGGTGCGGGTCAACAAGAATTTGCGCAAGCCACGGACGACATTCGCCATGTTCGAGAAGGCGGACGAGCCAAGCACCCGGTTGGAGGTTCAGTGAGCTACGGATATCTGATCGAGAGCATGGTTTCGATTCTGCTCCTCTTGACCATCCTCTATTGCGTCCGGCTCAACAAGCAGCTCCGCCTGCTCAAGGCCGATGAGCAGTCGCTGCGCGCCACCATTTCCGAACTGATCACCGCCACCCAGATCGCCGAGCGCGCGATCGGCGGACTGAAGGCGACCATGCGCGAAGGCGAGCAGGTGCTGAACGAGCGGCTGCAACGCAGCGAGACCGTGACCGCCGAATTCGACCGGCAACTGAAAGCCGGCGACGAATTGCTCGGCAAGCTGATCCGCATCACCGGCGCCGGCAAGGTTGCCGATGAGCCGGCGGTGCCGGATGCGCAATCGGTCGCCGCGGCGGCGCAGGCTTTCGCCGAGCGCGCGCGGGCGCGGCTGAACGGGCTCGCGGCATGATGCGGTGGGCGCGCGATTTCCGGCTGATCCCGATCGTGCTGCTGGCGTCGGTCTGCCTGCTGGGGCTGAAAGTCTCCGGCATTATTTTCGATGGCGGCTATACCCTGGGTGACCGGCTGCGCGACCGGGCCAATCCGCCCGGCATGACGGTGGCCGATGGCAATAGCGTGCCCGATTTTCCGAAGATCACGTTCGCCGACCAGGCTGCGCCCGATGCGCCCGCCGCCAAGATGCCGTGGGCGAAGGAAATGTTTGGCTACAACGATTCCAGCAAAGGCGACGTCACCGGCTCGGTCGGGGCCAAGGCGCTGCCAGCGCCACCGCCGCCGACCACGGGTGCCGCCGCCGTTGCAGCCACCAATGCGGCGGCCCGCGCTGCGGCATCGACCGGCGACATCACCAATTCAGCCGGCGGCGGCGAAAAGAAGCCGGACGCCAACGCTGAACCGCCGCTCAAGGCCAGCGACAAGCCGCCGGCGCCGACCAAGCTCGAGGTCGGGGGCGATAAGTATCCGTTGCAGCAGGGCAAGATCAATTCGCCTGGCGAGCGCGCCATTCTCGGCCGCTTGCAGGACCGCCGCCAGGAACTCGACGACCGCGGCAAAGAACTGGAAATGCGCGAGAGCCTGATCAAGGCCGCCGAGAAGCGGCTGGAAGCCAAGGTCAACGAGCTGAAGGAAATCGAAGCCCGCATCAAGGCGGCCAGTGGCGCGCGCGAGGAAGCCGAGGCGCAGCGCTTCAAGGGCATCGTCGCGATGTATGAGAACATGAAGCCGAAGGATGCCGCCCGCATCTTCGACCGCCTCGATATGCGGATCCTCGCCGAGGTGGCGACCACGCTGAAGCCGCGCACCATGTCGGAAATTCTGGCCCAGATGACGCCGGACGCGGCGGAGAAGCTGACGGTCGAACTGGCCAACCGCGCCAATGCGAAGGTCATGCCGGCGAGCGCCGACGAATTGCCGAAGATCGACGGCCGGCCGCGGAGCTGAGTCTGGGCCGCTTCTATCCTCAATAGCGGCGAATCGACTGATCTATACGTTCAGACTGGCACATGCCCGTGCGACTTGCTCGCATGTGTCCAGCCGGCTTTTGGATTGCGCATCTTTTAGGCCACCGCTAGCGCGCGCTTCACAGCTTCCGGTTCTCTTTCGATCACTTTGAGATAAGCGCGAACCGCGCCATCTGGCGACGATCTGTTCTGTTCCCAATCGCGCACGCGCGCGAGGGTCAAACCGAATCGAGCCGCGAACTGTTCTTGAGTCATGCCGAGCTTCCGGCGCATCGCTTTGACATTGACTTCGGCGGGCACATGCAAACGATAGCTTTCCGGAGACATCTCGCCACGCGCAATGGCGATGCCTTCGTTCGCCGCTGCGATCAACTTCTTACCGAGCTTGCTCATTTCATCGTTCCTCTTCTATCTGCATTCCCATCAAGCTCTCGCCGTTCTTACCCGCCGCGCTCCATCTTCAGTTTCTTGGCAACGCTCGCGCGGTATTCCTGCTCGTAAGTTGCCAGGGCTTTTTTAAGTTCGTTTCGTTCGGCTTGTGTCACATTGTCACGATCGCCCTTATCGATGACGACAAGCAACAGCACAGGCACATCGTCGGCGCCGTTGAAGTGGATCGTGCGGTAGCCGCCGGATTTCCCGTTGCCTCAACCAGCAAAGCGAACTTTGTGGCATCCCCCGGTGCCGGCCATTACGACACCTTGCGCCGGGTCTGTCGCGATCGCATTGACGATCATTTCACGATCGTCTTCCGATAGCCCGATCTCGCGTGCGCAGGAGAGAAAGAGCGGGGTTTGAATGACTGCTTTCACGTCACTATAAGTACGGAATCTCCGTACTCGTTTCAAGAAATTTATTTATCAATAAAGTCAGTTACTTAAGCTGACTTCGGGGCAGTACCAACCGCGCCGAAGAACTGCCGAAGATCGACGGCCGGCCGCGAAAGCTAGACGCCGCGGCGGCGGACCTGTTTTCCAGGCCAATAGTTCCAGCTTTACCCTCACGGTTAACGCGACGTTAAACGCCATTCCTTAGGCTTTGGCGGCCGGCACCTCGCCGGGTGGATTGAGTTCATGACGGCTTTGCCACTCGCCTTGAAAGAGATGCGTGCGGGCGCTCGCGCGCAGGCGAAGGCGTTGGCGCTGCTCGTCGCGGTTTGGGCCGGTGCGTCCGGCCCGGCGCTCGCCGACGAGATGGTCAAAGGCGAGATCAAGGTCGTCAACGAAGCCAACTATACGCGGCTGGTGTTCCGTCTCGACGAAGCGGTCGACGCCAAGGTGCGGCTGTCCGGCGCGATCCTGGTCATCGAATTCAAGAAGCCGGTGTCGGTCGCGGTCGACCGCATCAATGCCGGCGCGCCAAACGTCATCAGCGCGGCGCGGCGCGATCCCGACGGCAAGGCGGTGCGCATCGCGCTGGCGCAGAAGTTCACCGTCAATGCCATTCCCGCCGCCGAGCGGCTCTATATCGATCTGCTGCCGCAGAACTGGACCGGCGTCATGCCCGGCCTGCCGCAGGATGTGGTCGACGAACTGGCGAGCCGCACGCGGCTGGCCGAAGCGCAACTGGCCAAGCAGCGCATGGCGACGCAGCAGAAGGCGGCGCCTACGGTACGGCTCAAGGTCGCCAAGCTGCCGACCTTCATGCGCTATGTGTTCGATCTGCCGAACGGGACCACGGTGACGCCGCAGCGAGGCGACGGCAGGGTATCGGTGCGCTTCGACCAGCAGATCAAATGGGATCTCGCCGACGCCAAGGCGACCTTGCCGCCGACCCTTGAATCGATCGACGCCGAAGCCGAATTCGATTCCGTCGCCGTCGTGTTCCAGCTCAACGGCACGCCCGACGTGCAGTCGTTCCATGAGGATCGCACCTTCGTGGTCGACATCGGCCGCACCGGCGACGCGCCGGGGTCGCCGCAAGCGGGTGTCCCGACCAAGAAGGCCGCCGCGCCAAAGGCCGGCCCTGCGAGCGGGCCCGCGATCGCGCCGCCGGAGACCGTGCCGGCGAAAGATACGCCGTCGATGAAAGATGTGCCGGCGATCACGACTGCGCCGGCGAAGGCATCGGTCAACGAACCGGTGAAGGAGCCGATCAAGGAAGTCGCGAAGGAAGTCGTGAAGGAAGTGCCGAAGGCGGTCGCGCTTGCGCCTGCTCCTGTTGCCGCGCCCGTTGCGGCTGCGCCACTCGCGGCCGCGCCGGTGAAGGCTGCCGAAATTGTTACGCCCGCACCGGCGAAAGCCACTGAGGCAAAGCCGCCCGCCACCGGCGGCGAAGGCGCGATCGCCGCGCTGGTGAATGCGGCCGGCGAAAACCTGCGCATCGAATTTCCGTTCGCGGCGCCGACCGCGGCGGCGGTGTTCCGCCGCTCCGATACGTTGTGGCTGGTGTTCGACAATGCGCCGAAGATCGATCTTGCGGCGCTGACGCGCGGCGTCAATCCGGCGATCCGCCAGGCGAGTTTCACGCGCGGGCAGGACGGCGAGGGCATCGTGCGCTTGCGTCTGGCGCGCCCGCAACTGGTCAGCGCCGCCGCCGACGGTCCGGGCTGGGTCGTCACGCTCGGCGACACCGCGGCGCAGACGAGCGGCGCGCTGGCGATCGCGCGCAGTGTCATGGGTAAGAACAAAGCCAGCATCGTGGTGCCGTTCGAGAGCGCACACCAGGTTCACACCATCACCGATCCCGATCTCGGCGACCGGCTGATGATCGTCACCGCGCCGCCGCCGGCGCGCGGCTTTCTTAAAGGTCAGGATTTCGTCGAGCTGCGCACGCTGCCGTCGACGCACGGCGTCGCGATCCAGCCGATCGCCGATGACGTGACGGCGAGCATCGAGCCGGACAAGATCACCATCGGCCGGCCGGGCGGGCTGTCTTTGTCGGCGGCGGCGACCGGTTTGCAGCAGCAG
>JAUSBQ010000106.1 GCA_030651965.1 Pseudolabrys sp.
GCGGCCGGTTTCGTGCAGCCATGAATGCTCGGGGCCGATGCCGGGATAGTCGAGGCCTGCGGAGATCGAGTGACCTTCCTGGATCTGGCCGTCGTCATCCATCAGCAAATAGGTCCGGTTGCCGTGCAGCACGCCGGGACGGCCGCCGGCGATCGAGGCCGCATGCTGGCCGCTCGGAATGCCGTGGCCGGCCGCTTCGACGCCGTAAATCTCGACCGAACGGTCGTCGAGAAACGGATGAAACAGCCCCATCGCGTTGGAGCCGCCGCCGATGCAGGCGATCAGCGAATCCGGCAGGCGGCCTTCGGCGGCTTGCATCTGCGCGCGGGTCTCAACGCCGATGATGCACTGGAAGTCGCGCACCATCGCCGGATAAGGATGGGGACCGGCGACCGTGCCGATGCAATAGAACGTGTCGGCGACATTGGTGACCCAATCGCGCAGCGCCTCGTTCATCGCGTCTTTCAGCGTGTGCGAGCCCGACGTCACCGGGCGCACTTCGGCGCCCAGCATTTTCATACGCAGCACATTGGGCTGCTGCCGCTCGACGTCGACCGCGCCCATATAGACGATGCACGGCAGGCCGAACTTCGCGCACAAAGTCGCGGTGGCGACGCCGTGCATGCCGGCGCCGGTCTCGGCGATGATGCGCTTCTTGCCCATGCGCTTGGCCAGCATGATCTGGCCGGTGACGTTGTTCACCTTGTGCGCGCCGGTGTGGTTGAGGTCCTCGCGCTTGAAATAGATCTTCGCGCCGCCGAGCTTTTCGGTCAGGCGCTCGGCGAAATACAAAGGCGATGGCCGGCCGACGAAGTGCGCGAGATGGTGATCCATCTCCTTCTGGTAGGCCGGGTCGGCCTTGGCGTCGTTATAGGCTTTCTCCAGCTCGAGGATCAGCGGCATCAAGGTCTCGGCGACGAAGCGGCCGCCATAGATGCCGAAATGGCCGCGCTCGTCGGGGCCGGTGCGGAATGAATTAACTTGGCTCACGGTTTGGCTCACGGTCATGCGGTCACCTTGGCTGCGCCGAGTGAAGCATCCGCCGCGCGCGCGGCACGGATGAAGGCGCGAATTTTGTCGGAATCTTTTTCGCCGGGCGCGCGCTCGACGCCGGACGACACGTCGACGCCCGGCGCGCCGGTGATGCGGATGGCCTGCGCGACATTGCCGGCATCGAGCCCGCCCGACAGCATATACGGCACGCCGGCATCGAGCCCGGCCAGCAGCGTCCAGTCGAAGGTCTTGCCGAGCCCGCCCGGCCGCGTGTCGTCCGGCGACGGCCGCGCATCGAACAGCAGGCAGTCGGCGACTTTGGCGTATTCGCGCACCGGCGACAGGTCGCCGCGGGTCGCGATCGGCAACGCCTTCATCACCGGCAGACCGAAACGCGAGCGCACCACCGCAACCCGCTCCGCAGGTTCGGTGCCATGCAATTGCAGCATGTCCGGCTTCAACGCCGCGACGATGTCGTGCAACGTGTCGTCATCGGCGTTGACGGTCAGCGCCACCTTGGCCGCCCGCCCCTGCGCGCGCTGCCCTAGGGGGCGCGCCGCCTCCAGGCCGAGGTGGCGGGGGCTTTTGGCGAAGAACACGAAACCGACCATGTCGGCACCGGATTCCAGTGCCACATCAAGGGTTTCGAGGGTTCGCAGGCCGCAGATTTTGATCGCGAGAGCCATGATAGGGCGCCTTCTAGCGCCTAAACCGCGCGGCGGCAAAGACTCACGGCTGGGGCCGCGGCGGGGCGATGGCGGCCGGCGGGGTCGGGTCGAAATAGGTGGTGACCGGCTCGGCCGGCTGATGCGCCTCGGCGGCGTACCGGTTCCGCAGCGCGCTGAGTTCCTGCTGCAACTGGCGCACCTCGCCGTCGAGCTTGCGGGCGGTGCGCCGCCAATGCGCCTGACGCAGCCAGGCCGCCGTGCCGCCGACGATGACGCCGAGGATCGTCAGGACGAAGATCAGGATGAACAGCGGCAATGTCGCCGCATAGGCCGGATCGACATTGGTGAACGGGTCGAACGACACCGTCACCAATTGCCGGTTCGCCACCGCAAAGGCGATGATGATGGCCGCGAGCGGCAGGACGATGACGAGGGTGGCGACTTTGCGGAACATTAGTTACCTCGTGTCCCGGAGAAGCGAGCGACTAATCTCCGCTCATTCCCGCGAAAGCGGGAATCCAGACATTCATCACACAACGCCAGAGTGGCAGAACTGGGTCCGGTGGAGTGGTTAGGCCTCAGGCGAGGGCGCCGCGCCGTCGGCCTTATTGAGGCGCTCGCGCATTTCCTTGCCGGTCTTGAAGAACGGCACCGACTTCTGCTCGACCGAGACATGCGCGCCGGTGCGCGGGTTGCGGCCGGTGCGCGCCGGGCGGTGCTTGACCGAGAAGGCGCCGAAGCCGCGCAACTCGACGCGGTCGCCCTGCGCCATGGCGCCGGTGATCTCGCCGAGGATGGCGTTGACGATGTTCTCGACGTCGCGCTGATAGAGATGCGGATTTTGCGAAGCGATACGCTGCACCAGCTCGGATTTGATCATGGACGCCCCGCTCACGAGAATTCGGTCAGTTCGTAGGTGAAGGGTGCCAAAGCGCCAACAGACCGTCAAGATTAAGTCTTTCAATAGCTTGCAGGCCGCCCCAGTCCTCGACCCCGCGCGCCAGCGCGGGCAGGCCGACCGCCTGGAAGCCCCAGGCGGCGACGTGCAGGAAGGAAAGCTCGCTGAAACGCGGCTCTAGCGAGAAATCGCGCACCGGGGTGTTGGCCGGCACCTTTTTCTCCTTCTCGAGCCAGGCGATCGCCGTCTTTTCGTTGCCGATGGCGTCGACCAGCCGCAATGGCATGGCCTGCCGGCCGGTGAAGACGCGGCCGTCCGCCACCTTGGTGAGCTGCTCATCGTCGAGCTTGCGGCGGTCCTTCACCAGCCCTTTGAACCAGCCGTAGGAGTCCAGCACGATCGCCTCGATGGCGGCGCGCGCTTCCGGGCTGGTCGGCTCGAAGCTGTTCGGCGCGGCCTTCAGCGGCGAGGATTTTACCTCCTCGACCTTGATGCCGATGGTCTTGAGCACTTCGGTGAAATTCGGATACTGGAACAGCACGCCGATCGACCCGACCAGCGAAGTGTCGTGGGCGATGATGTGCTCGGACGCCAAAGCGGCGATATAGGCGCCGGAGGCGGCGAGCCCGTCGACCACCACCACCATCGGCTTCTTGTCCCCAAGCGCGCGCAGCGCGTCGTAAAGCTGCTCGGAACCGGCGGTGGTGCCGCCCGGACTGTCGAGATGCACGATCACGGCCCTTGCGTTCGACTTGGCCAGACGCTCCAGCGCGTCGACGCGATTCTGATTGCCGCGGATGATGCCTTGAACCTTGATGCGGGCGATTGCCGAGGCGCCCGGCTTCAGGCCGCTCGACGGCATCAGCATCAAGCCGGCGACGCCGACGGCGATGACCACGACCAGCGCTGCTGCGACGCGCCAAAAGGTGAGCTTGCGCCGCATGCGGCGGCGATCGACGATGGCATCGGCATCGAGCGACATATTTTTCTCCTATCGCGAACCGCCGCCCTTCGATGCCCGCGGCCTTCAGCCGCTCGCACCTCAGGGTGACGGAGAATCTCAGAATTCGCTTCTACCTTTTATCACCGTCTTTGGCACGAAGATGTCCTAAAGCGAAAAACCCCCGAGGCGGGCCCCGGGGGTTCTTTTTTTGTCGTAGCCGGTAAAGGTCCTTAAACCTTAGTCGGCCTTTTCCTCGTCGGTGCTCTCGCCGGCGCGCTGTTTCAAGGCAGCGCCCAGGATGTCGCCGAGCGAAGCGCCGGAGTCGGCGGAACCATACTGCGCCATGGCTTCCTTCTCTTCGGCAACTTCGAGCGCCTTGATCGAGACGCCGACCTTGTGGGTCTTGCGGTCGAACTGGGTGACGCGGACGTCAACCTTCTGACCGACGGCGAAGCGTTCTGGACGCTGATCGGCCCGCTCGCGTGCGAGATCGGCCCGGCGGATGAACGAGGTGAGATCGGTATCGACGATCTTCACTTCGAGGCCGCCTTCGGTGATCGCGGTGACTTCACAGGTGACGACCGAACCCTTCTTGAGTTCGCCCGCCGCGCCCTGCGTCATCGGATCGCCGTTGAGCTGCTTGACGCCGAGCGAGATGCGCTCCTTCTCGACATCGACGTCGAGAACCTGAGCCTTCACCATGTCGCCCTTGTTGTACTCTTCGATCACCTGCTCGCCCGGACGCTTCCAGTCCAGGTCGGAGAGATGGACCATGCCGTCGACATCGCCGTCGAGGCCGAGGAACAGGCCGAATTCGGTCTTGTTCTTGACTTCGCCTTCGACGGTCGAGCCTGGGGGATGCTTCTCGACGAACAGTTCCCACGGATTGCGCATGGTCTGCTTGAGGCCGAGCGAAATGCGGCGCTTGACCGGATCGACTTCGAGGATCTGCACTTCGACTTCCTGCGAGGTCGAGACGATCTTGCCGGGGTGGACGTTCTTCTTCGTCCACGACATTTCGGAAACGTGGATCAGGCCTTCGATGCCCGGCTCCAGTTCCACGAATGCACCGTAGTCGGTGATGTTGGTGACGCGGCCCTTGAACTTGGTGCCGACCGGATATTTGGCCTCGATGCCCTGCCACGGATCGTCCAGCAACTGCTTCATGCCGAGCGAAATGCGGTGGGTTTCGTGGTTGATCTTGATGATCTTGACCTTCACCGACTGGCCGATGTTCAAGACTTCGGTCGGGTGATTGACTCTGCGCCACGCGATGTCAGTGACATGCAGCAGGCCGTCGATGCCGCCCAGGTCCACGAAGGCACCGTAGTCGGTGATGTTCTTGACCACGCCGTCGATGACCTGGCCTTCTTCGAGGTTCTGCACCAGTTCCTGGCGCTGCTCGGCGCGCGTCTCTTCGAGAACGGTGCGGCGCGAGACGACGATGTTGCCGCGGCGGCGATCCATCTTGAGGATCTGAAACTGCTGCGGCACGTTCATCAGCGGCGTGACGTCGCGGATCGGGCGAATGTCGACCTGCGAGCGCGGCAGGAAGGCGACGGCGCCGTCGAGATCGACGGTGAAGCCACCCTTGACCTGATTGAAGATAACGCCGGTGACTTTCTCGTTGTTGGTGAAGCCCTTCTCGAGCTTGCCCCAGCTTTCCTCGCGGCGCGCCTTGTCGCGCGACAGCACGGCCTCGCCGAGCGCGTTCTCGACGCGCTCCAGGTAGACCTCGACTTCGTCGCCGACTTTCAATTCGGTGGTGCGGCCCGGGCCTGCGAATTCACGCACGGCGACGCGGCCTTCGGTCTTCAGGCCGACGTCGATGACGGCCATATCTTTTTCGATGCCGACGACGATGCCCTTGATGACCGCGCCTTCTTGCAGGTTGCCGGTCTGGAACGACTCGTCGAGCATCGCAGCGAAATCTTCACGTGACGGATTTTGAGCGGTGGCAGTAGCCATGGATTCTCCTGTGTGCGCCGGCGGGTTTGAATGGCGTTCCGAATGTGCGGGCCGAAGGCCCCACAGACCTTCGACGACCTCCGGATATCCGGAAGGCCGGCGCTAACACCGTACGTTCGGAACGATTGAGCAGTTTAACGGGCGCCAAACGGCGAAACACGGACGGGGCTTTTGTCCTCCAACATCGGGGGGCGATTGGAACGCACCCCCGGCCCGCCCGGGATGCTTCGACGTCATCGAAAGCGGCCCGAATTGCAGCGTCTATAGCGAAAGCCGCCGTAAGCGGCAAGAAGCCATTGCAAGCCGCCAGCCTGCCGGACCGGCCATCGGCGCTGGCCGATAAAATATTCTATGATATCAATGATTTATTGCGCGATTCGACGATCGCGATGGCCGCCGCCACCGCCGCCTCGACATCCAGAGCGGTCGTGTCGAGCAGATGCGCGTCGTCTGCCTGCTTCAAAGGCGACGCCGAGCGGTTGCTGTCGCGCTCGTCGCGCTTGCGGATATCGGCCAGCACCGTCGCCTCGTCGCCATCCTTGCCGGCGGCACGATACTCATCGGCGCGCCGCTTTGCCCGCACTTCAGGCGCGGCGGTGACGAAAATCTTCACGTCGGCGTCCGGGCAGATCACGGTGCCGATATCGCGGCCGTCGAGCACCGCGCCAGGCGCGGTCGCGGCGAAGCTGCGTTGAAAGCCGACCAACGCCGCGCGCACTTCGGGAACGGCCGAGACGTAAGACGCCGCCTCGCCGACCGCCGCGCTCTTGAGCGCAGCCTCGTCGAAGCGCGACGGATCGAGCGCCTGCGCGGCCGCGATGGCGGCTTGCCTGTCGTCAGGAGTTGCGCCGCTATCGAGCACCACTTTGGCGACGGCGCGATACAGCAGCCCGGTATCGAGATGGCGCAGGCGATAATGCGCGGCCAATCGCTTGCCGATGGTGCCTTTACCCGATGCCGCGGGACCGTCGATGGCGATGATCATTTCTGATCCCTCCCCCGCATAGGCGAGCGAACGCTCGCCGTCCGGCGAGCTATGGGGAGGGTGGCTTCTCGCGAAGCGAGAAGTCGGGTGGGGGTGAGGTCAGATTGAGAGGTGACCCCACCCCGTCCACCTTCACTTCGTTTCAGCGGACGACCCTCCCCTTTCAGGGGAGGGATAAGAAAGAAAAGCGCGGTGCAGTTTCCGCTCACGACAAATCCGCGCCCAATCTGCGCATCGTCTCGACGAAGCCGGGAAAGCTGGTGGCGATAAACGCGCTATCGTCGATGCGCACCGGGCTGATGCTGGCCAGCCCCATCATCAGCGCCGACATGGCGATGCGGTGATCCATATGCGTCTTGACCTCGCCGCCGCCGGGCACGCCGGTCGCGCCCATCCCATGCACGATCATGTCGTCGCCGTCGACATCGACCGTGACGCCGTTGACGCGCAACATGTCGGCGGTGGCTTCCAGCCGGTCGCTCTCCTTGACGCGCAATTCCTTCAGGCCGTTCATGCGCGTGTCGCCTTCGGCGAAGGCGGCCGCCACGGCGAGAATGAGATATTCGTCGATCATCGACGGCGCCCGCGCCGCCGGCACATCGACGCCCTTGAGCGTCGACGTGCGCACGCGCAGGTCCGCCGTCTCCTCGCCCTCGTCGCGCTTGTCGAGTTCTTCGATGCTCGCGCCCATCTCGCGCAAAGTCGTGAACAGGCCGGTGCGGAGCGGATTGAGCATCACCGATTCAAGCACGAGATCGGAGCCCGGCACGATCAACGCGGCCACCAGCGGAAACGCAGCGGAAGACGGATCGGCCGGCACCGCCACCGGTGCCGGCGAAAGTTCAGGCTGGCCTTGCAGCGTGATGCGGCGGCCGTGCTCGCCAAAGGGCTTAGTGACGATTTTGGCGCCAAAATGCTTCAGCAGTTTCTCGGTGTGGTCGCGGGTCGCCTCGGCCTCGATCACGGTGGTCTCGCCGGGCGCATTAAGGCCCGCCAGCAGCACCGCCGACTTGAGCTGGGCCGACGGCACCGGCGATTCGTAAGTCAGCGGCAGCGGGTCGCTGGCGCCTTGCAGGGTCAGCGGCAAGCGGCCGCCTTCGGTAGCGGAAATCACCCGCGCGCCCATTTTTTCCAGCGGATCAAGCACCCGCCGCATCGGCCGGCTGCGCAAGGACGCGTCGCCATCGAAGGTCGCGGTGATGCCGCAGCCGGCGACCGCGCCGATCACCAGCCGGCAGCCGGTGCCGGAATTGCCGAAATCGAGCGGCTCGGCCGGCTGGGCGAAGCCGCCGACGCCGACCCCGTGAATGCGCCAGTGGCCATCGCCCAGGCGTTCCACCTTGGCGCCGAGCGCCTGCATCGCCTTGGCCGTGTTGAGGACGTCCTCGCCCTCCAGCAGGCCGGAAACGGTGGTCTCGCCCACCGTCATGGCGGCGAGGATCAAGGCGCGGTGGGAGATCGATTTGTCGCCTGGAACCCGGATTCGGCCGGCAATCGGGCCGGAAGCGCGGGCGGTCAGTGGGGTCGGCGCGGAGGTACTCACAGGCGTTGGTATCCTTGGAGGGGTAACAAGGCGGACGAGTCGTCCTACCACGCACCCCGGCGCCGCGTCATCCGAGCGGATCGCTACATGCTCGGCAGACCTCGCCCAATTCCCGCCCCGCTTGCGCTATTGACAGCGGCTTCGCAACTAGCCAAGTGAAGCGGCTATATGAAGCCGCATTTCGCGGCGCCATTTCAAACGGCATTTCCGAGGAAACTCGATCGTGGCTACCAAATCTGATCTCGGCACCAAGCGCATCTGCCCGGACACCGGTCGTAAGTTTTACGATATGGGCAAGTCGCCGGTTATTTCGCCCTACACGGGCAAGGTCGTTCCGATCATCGTGCCGGTCCAGTCGCGCTCGCGGCCGGAAGCCGCCCGCCCCGTCCCGGCCGCCGAGGCCGAAACACTGGTGCCGGAGACGCAGGACGCTGAATTCGTTTCGCTCGAGGACGCCGAGGCCGAACAGCAGGGCAAGAAAAAGCCCGCCGCAGCCGGCGACGTTTCCGAGGACGACGAGATCGAAGGCGACGATGAGAGCCTGGACGATGCCGCCTTCATCGAAGAACAGGAAGACGGCGATCCGGACGTCACCGACATCATCGGCGACGGGATCGAGAAGGAAGAAGAGCAGTAACCAGACCGGCAATCAGACTCTTTGCTTTTTTGCCGATTACTGATTACTGAGTTGCGTTATGGGGCCATAGCTCAGCTGGGAGAGCGCCTGCATGGCATGCAGGAGGTCGGCGGTTCGATCCCGCCTGGCTCCACCAACCTTCGCTCGCTTCGCGAGCTACGGTTGGCAAGCGGAAGAAACCGCAACCGCTATAAAAAATGCCGCCCCATCCGGGCGGCTTTTTAATGCCGCGACATTGCCCGCAACCGCGGCGCGCTAAAGACAAGTGCCGCCCCGTCATTGCATGATGCCGCAAAACAAACGCGGGAGAGAAACGTCATGCAAGGCAAGATCGCGCTCGAGGAGCATTTCGCCATCGAGCCGACGCTCGGTGATTCAAAAGTTTTCGGCGCGCATGTCTGGGGCGACCTCGGGCCGCGTCTGATCGACGTCCAGGACACGCGCCTGCGCGAAATGGACAAGCATGGCGTCGAGATGATGATCCTGTCGCTGAACGCGCCGGCGGTGCAGGCCATCCACGATGTCAAAACGGCCATCGAAATTGCCCGCCAGGCCAACGACGTGCTGGCCGATCAGGTCCACAAACGCCCGGCCCGCTTCGCCGCTTTCGCCGCGCTACCGATGCAGGACCCCGATGCCGCGATTGCCGAGCTGACGCGCTGCGTCAAGGAGCTCGGCTTCGTCGGCGCGCTGGTCAATGGCTTTTCGAATATCGGCTCGCCCGACAACGTCACCTATTACGACCTGCCGCAGTACCGGCCGTTCTGGCGCGCGGTGGAAAGCCTCGACGTGCCGTTCTATCTGCACCCGCGCAATCCGCAGCCGGGCAACCCGCAATTTCAGGGCCACAACTGGCTGCTCGGGCCGAATTGGGCATTCTCGGCCGAGACCGCCGTGCATGCTTTGCGCCTGATCGGCTCAGGCCTGTTCGACGAACATCCGAATCTGAAAATGGTGCTCGGCCATCTCGGCGAAGGCATTCCGGTGCAGCTCTGGCGCATCGACGGCCGCAACGGCTGGATGAAGGAGCCGCACCGTTATCCGGCCAAGCACGGCGTCGGCCATTATTTCCGCAAACATTTCCATCTGACCACGTCGGGCAATTTTCATACGCCGTCGCTGGTCAATGCGATGACCGAGATGGGCGCCGACCGCGTGATGTTCTCGGTCGACTGGCCGTTCGAGGATGTCGGCGAAGGCTGCGCCTGGTTCGACAAAGCCGCGATCGGCGAAGCCGATCGCGCCAAGGTCGGCCGCGACAATGCGGTGAAGCTGTTCAAGCTGAAGATTTAAAGCGCCCGTTCGCCTTACTTCTTCTTCGCGCTCGCCAGCAGCGCAGGGCTGCCCCACACCGGCTCCTCGTCGCCGTTGCCCCAGGCGTAGGGGCGATAGAAGGTGTGCAGGCCGTAGCGCACCTGCTTCTTCATCTCGCGCACCCAGTTCGGATGCACATAGACCGCGTGGTAGTGCGTCGACTTGGCGACTTCAGGCACGTAGATCTGGCCCTCGAGCGTCTGCTTGGCGATGCGGTTGGCGCGCGCCCAGTGGCCGCGTTCGGTGATCGCCTTGCTCTTGCCGTCGCAGGCGAAGGTGAACTGGCACGACAGATGCCGGTGGGCGTTCTGATAGACCACGCCGCAAATGTCGTTCGGATAGAAGCCCGAGAACGCGCGGTTGACCACCACCTGCGCGACCGCCATCTGGCCACGAACCGGTTCGCTGCGCGCCTCGAAATAGATCGCATTGGCCAGGCAACGCTCGGCCTTGGCGTATTCCTTACCTTCCAGCTTCAGCCGCTGCGCCGGCGACGGCGGCGGCACGCCCGGCGCGGGCGTCGGCAGCGGTACCATCTTCAGCGGGATCGCGGCCGACATGGGCAGCGAGGTCGCCGGCACCAGGCTTGAATCGGGCGTATCGAGGGTCAGCGCGTTCGGCGACAGGCTGGCGAGCTGGATCTGCTCGTTGCGCGGCGCGGCGGCGGCGGCAGCCGGGGTCGGCATCGCCTGCGCCGGAGTCGACATGCCGAACACGGCACGGCTCGGCCGTTCGAAAACGGCGGTCGATACCATGGCGAGTTCGACGGCATCGACGTGGCGCGCGGCGGCGAGCTCGGCAACGGGCGAGCTGTCCGACCTCATGACCGCGTTGAACGGCATGGCCGGCGGCGGCGGCGCCGATGCGATGCGCGCGGCGGGGACCGGCGCCGCGGCGATTTTCGGCGCGGGCGCGGCGGCAGGCTTCGCCACGGGCGCCTCAGGTTTCGTCGCCTCGGGCTTCGTCACCTCGGGCTTCAGCGCGGCGATCTTCGCCTCCTTGATGGCAGGGTCGCGCGGAATGGCGACGGTGACCGACTGATCCGGCACGATCGAAATCTGGCGAATGGCGCCAAGAATGCGGCCAGGCGCTTCGGCGTAATTGAGACGGGTGTCGCGGATGAACGCGGCGCCGGCTTCGACCACGCGGACATTCATCAAATCGAGGGCGCTGATGCCGACGGCGGCGAACGCAAAGACGACGCAGACGCGCTTGCCGTTGCGGAAAATCTTTTCTTCGAACGTCAAGCCGAACGGGTCGGCATCGATGCTGCGGGTCAACAAGATTTACGCTCCCACTGTCGCCGAAAAGCTTTTTATCGATCGGTCGAACAGCGGTGATCTTAGCGATGGAAAATGGATTGCATAGGATTTTACGAAATTTTTGAATCGGTAAGGCAAATGCACATGCTTAAATTAACCAGCATGACGGGCCGATTTAACGTTTTTTCGTTAAATCGGGAACTCGGCTTTGCCGTCCAATGCATCAGCGAACGCGATAGCGTTCGACCGCCTCGCTATTCCACATCATGCCATTGCCGGGACGTCGCGGAATGATGGCATGGCCGTCGCTGACGATCAGCGGTTCTTGTAACAAAACGCTCGCCCAATCGACATATTCGAGAAAGTGGCAGGTCGGAGTCGCCGCCAGGAGATGCGCGCTCACTTCCGGAAACAGGTGCGAAGACATTTTCAGCTTGCGCGCCGCGGCGATATCCGCCGCCTGCCGCCAGCCGGTGACGCCGCCGATGCGTTCGAGGTCCGGCATCACATAGTCGGCGGCGCCCGCGTCGATCGCGACTTCCATGTTTGCCGGCATCGAGAAGTTCTCGCCGATCTGCACCGGCGTCTTGAGCGCCCGCGCCAAAGCGGCGGCGCCGGTATAATCGTCGTGCCGGATCGGTTCTTCCAGCCAGTAGATCTTCTCGGCATCGAGCGCCCGCCCGCGCGCCAATGCCTCGTCGCGCGACAGCGCCTGATTGTAGTCGACCATCAGCGCCACATCGTCGCCGATGCGGCGGCGCACTGCCTGCACGGCGGCGATGTCGCCTTGAAGCGTCGGATAACCGAGCCGCAACTTGACTGCCTTGAAGCCGTCCATCGCCAGCAGCGTCTCGGCTTCGGCGGCCAGTTCACCGAGGTCGTCCTTAATGCCGAGACCGCAACTGTTGTAGGCCGGGATCGGCCTGATCTCGGCTCCGAGCAGGGTGACAAGAGGCTGGTCCGCGGCGATGGCGACTGCGTCCCAACAGGCAACGTCGAAGCCGGCGAGCGCCATGCGAACGATGCCCTGCACGCCGATCAGCGTGAAACGTTTCGCCAGCCTGGCGGCCAGCAGGACCGGGTCGGCGCGCTCGCCTTTGGTCAGGCTTTCGATCTCGCCGAGCAGACTGGCGATCGCCGGCTGCGCTGCCCGCAAATAGCAGAACAGATAGGAGCGGCCGGTGATGCCCTCCTCCGTCTCAAGGTCGATCAGCAGCAGCGGCACCTGGCGCAGCGCCTGCTGGCTGGTGCCGAGCACGAAATTAAGCGGCACCTCGACCGGCGTCGCCTTGATCGCGCGCACCGTCAAAAGCGGCATTTCAGGCTCATTTGACATCGAACTCCCCCCGCTGGGGCCAATATACAGGTTCCGGCCGAATCTCGTGGTGTTCTTGAACCTTTAACCCGGCCTGCCCATATTAGACGCAACCAAGGCGGCAGTTGCCGCATTGGTTATGGGGCGCCCGCAAGGGGCCCCATCAAAGTCGCTTCGAAGCGAGGACTTTGAGACCATGTCACGAGTGCCGTCACTATCCAGTCCGTTCCTGCTCGGCTTCGACGAGATCGAGCGTCTGCTCGACCGCGTCACCAAGGGAGCCGACGGCTATCCGCCCTACAACATAGAACGGATGGCCCGCGACGGGGACAATCCGGAGCGGCTGCGCATCACGCTCGCCGTCGCCGGTTTTACCCGCGATCAGCTCGACGTCTGCATCGAGGAAAGCCAGTTGGTGATCCGTGGGCGTCAGCAGGACGACAAGACGCGCCAATATCTCCACCGCGGCATTGCCGCGCGCCAGTTCCAGCGCACCTTCGTGCTGGCCGACGGCATGGAGGTTCTCGGCGCCGACTTGAAGAACGGATTGTTGTCGATCGACCTGGTCCGGCCGCAGCCGGAACGGTTCGCCAAGACAATCGCGATCAACGATCTCGAATAAATGACGGAACTCACACAGGACTCGACCGCGTTAAGCGTTCAATAGGAAAGGATCGAGGGCCACCATGACGAATAAGCAGATTGAATCGACGACGCCCAGTCCCATCATCACGCAGGATGCGTTGGCGCATCTCGGCGACGGGCGCCTGGCCTATGTCAAGGCGATCCGTTCCGAAGACGTCGCCGGCCTGTTCCCGCAGGCGCCGGAGATCGCGCCGGGGGTAACCTTGTTCGCGCTGCATGCGGCCGACGGCACGCCGATCATGCTGACCGACACGCGCGAATCGGCGCTGGCCAGCGCCTGGAGCAACGAGCTCGAGGCCGTGAGCGTGCACTAGGCACGCGTCACAGCAAGTTGCTAACAGCTCGTCATCACCGGGCCGGCGCAAAGCGCCGTGACCCGGTGATCTCGCTTAGGTGGGCACTGCGCCACTAAACGAGATGGCCGGGACAAGCCCGGCCATGACAAATCAAGTTCGGGAAAGTCTCTTAAGCCGCGCTGCTGCTGGCCGGCGACATCGCCAGCACGGCATAGAGCGCATCCATGTCGCGCGAATCGCGCAGCTTGCGGGCGATCTCCGGATCGCGCAGCAGACGCGCGACGCGCGCCAGCGCCTTGAGATGATCGGCGCCCGCGGCTTCCGGCGCCAGCAGCAGAAAAATCAGATCGACCGGCTGCGAATCCAGCGCCTCGAAATCGATCGGCCGCTCGAGCCGCGCGAACAGCCCAAACAGGCGGCCGATCTTCGGCAGCTTGCCGTGCGGAATCGCCACGCCATTGCCGACTGCGGTCGAGCCGAGCTTCTCGCGCTGAAGCAGAATTTCGAGAATCGATTTCTCGTTCTGTCCGGTCAGCTCGGCCGCGCGCGCGGCAAGCTCCTGGAGAGCCTGCTTCTTGCCGTTGACCTTGAGCGCCGGAATGATCGCGCTGGGCGCGACGAGATCGGTGAGCGTCATGGACATGTCCAATGATCGAAAGCGGCAGCGCCGGTTTGCATGGAGGGTTTCATGGGGTGTGAATGGCGCGGACCATATGCACGGTACCCGGCGGCGTCAATGGCATGAATTCGGCGGCAACTGCCGCTTTTTCTCGCATTTTCGCGCATATCAGCCGCCGCGCCGGGCCTGATTGTCCTTAAGCCGGCGTTTGTAACGGCGCAGCCGCTTTTCGATATGGCCCGCCGCCTGGTCGGCGCTGTCATAGGCATCCACTGCCGTTCCCTCGGCTTCGAGCAGCGCGCCCGAATCAAGATGCAAAACGCACTCCGTGCGAAACCCGAAACCTTCGCGGCCAACCGTCGCATGTCCGGAATAGCCGCCGCGAAAATATTTCGACGTAGCCACTTCAACGCGATCGGAGATGCGTTGCTGTAGCGACAAACCGATGCTGATGTTTTTTCCCGAGACACGTAAAGGCATCTATCGAGCCTCCTTGTCGGGTGCGAGCCTTGGACCGCGACAAATTCGCCGCGGCTTTCACCGCACCATTTTTCCCAGCGGGCTAATCATATCATCTGCGAATCGTTCCCCACGTCAATGCTTGATATTTTTAAACCTGGGGCTTGAACCCAGGCGCTTTATCCATTCCTGAATTTGTCGCGCAAGCCGTTCAGGCGTTTGCCGCCTGCTTTTCGCGCCGGCGCTGCACCGACGAGGGAATACGCATGGCCTCGCGGTACTTGGCGACCGTGCGGCGGGCGATATCGATACCGGCTTCGCGCAGTATGTCGACGATCGTATCGTCGGACAGCACGTCGGCGGGCTGCTCCGCCTCGATCAGTTGCCGGATGCGGTGACGCACCGCTTCGGCGGAATGCGCATCACCGCCGTCGGCGGCCGCGATCGACGAGGTGAAGAAATATTTCAATTCGAAAATGCCGCGGCTGGTCGCCATGTATTTGTTGGCGGTGACGCGCGACACCGTCGATTCGTGCATGCCGATGGCGTCGGCGACCGTCTTGAGATTGAGCGGGCGCAGATGCTGCACGCCTTTGACAAAGAAGCCGTCCTGCTGACGCACGATCTCGCTGGAGACTTTCAGGATCGTCTTGGCGCGCTGATCGAGCGCGCGCACCAGCCAGGTCGCGGTTTGCAGGCAGTCCGCGAGATAGGTCTTGTCCTTGTCGTTGCGCGTCGTCTTCGACACCTGCGCGTGATATCTTTGGCTGATAAGCACCTTCGGCAGCGTGTCGGAATTCAGTTCGACCTGCCAGCTCCCGTTCGGCGCGGCGCGGACGAACACGTCCGGCACGATCGGCTGCACCAGCGTCGAACCGAATGCCAGACCGGGCTTGGGATTGAGGTTGCGAATCTCGGCGATCATGTCGGCGAGGTCTTCCTCGTCGACGCCGCACAGGCGGCGCAGCGCGGCGAGATCGCGCTTGGCCAAAAGCGGCAGGTTCTCGACCAGCGCCCGCATCGCCGGATCGAAGCGGTTGCGTTCCTTGAGCTGTAACGCGAGGCATTCGGTGAGGCTGCGCGCGCAGATGCCGGGCGGATCGAGCGCCTGCAACACCGCGAGCACCGCCTCGACATCGGCCAGCGTACAGCCGAGCTTGTCGGCGACATTCTGCAAATCGCCGATCAGATAGCCGGTCTCGTCGACCATATCGATGAGGTACTGGCCGATCATGCGCTGGACCGGATTGCTGATCGCCAGCGCCATCTGCTCGCCGAGGTGATCGGCCAACGTGACCTCGGCGGTGACGAAGGCTTCCAGATTGTAGTCGCCGTCTTCGCCGCCGGTGCCGGACCCGGACCATTCCGTATAGGCCGGTGGCGGCGTCTCGACCGCCGACGTTTTCGCGCCGCCATCGTCGGGAAAGACGTTTTCCAGTTCGGTGCCGAGCCCCTGCTCCATCGACGCACGGCTGGTCTCGAGGTCCGCGCCGATCCAGTCCGGGGTGATGTCGCCGTCGTTGTTGCCGCCGCCGTCGCCGTCGGAGCCGTTGGTGGAAAGATCGGGTTCGTTGCCCGGCGCCGGGCCGTCATCCTCGCCGGCGCGCTCGAGCAGCGGATTGCGCTCAAGCTCGCCTTCGACATAGGCGGCCAGATCAAGGCTGGACAGCTGCAGCAGCTTGATGGCTTGCATCAGCTGCGGCGTCATCACCAGCGCTTGGCTCTGACGGAACTCGAGTCGTTGCGACAACGCCATATCTGGGGTTTCCCGGCGGAAACTGGTCCGATTCTTGCTTGAATCTATATAACAGGTTCTTTGCGCAGGCGGTATGAGATTCCGCACCGCAGCATTGCACAAATTATTGGCAACAAAATTGACAAGCTAGGTTATAGGCACGCTTTGCGCCGCCAAAACCTGAGAATTTCCGCGCTTAAAGCCGGAATTCCTCGCCCAGATACAGCCTGCGGACGTCCGGGTTGTTCACGATATCCTCGGCGCGGCCTTCCATCAGCACTTCGCCGGAATAGATGATGTAGGCGCGGTCGGTCAGGCCGAGCGTCTCGCGGACATTGTGGTCGGTAATCAGAACGCCGATGCCGCGATTGGTCAGGTGGCGCACAAGCTGCTGGATATCGCCGACCGCGATCGGGTCGATGCCGGCAAACGGCTCGTCGAGCAGCATGTAACTCGGCCGCGTCGCCAGCGCCCGGGCGATTTCGACGCGGCGGCGCTCGCCGCCCGACAGCGCGATGGTCGGCGTCTTGCGCAGGCGGGTGATGTTGAATTCTTCCAGCAGCGCGTTGAGGTCGGCTTCGCGGCGGCGGCGGTCGGGCTCGACCACTTCCAGCACGGCGCGGATATTGTCCTCGACATTGAGGCCGCGGAAGATCGAGGCCTCCTGCGGCAGATAGCCGATGCCGAGCCGCGCCCGCTGATACATCGGCAGCAGGGTGACGTCGTAGCCGTCGAGTTCGATGCGGCCGCGATCGGCCTTGATCAGCCCGGTGATCATATAAAACACGGTGGTCTTGCCGGCGCCGTTGGGCCCGAGCAAGCCGACCGCTTCGCCGCGCCTCACATAAAGCGTGACACCTTTGACCACCTTGCGGGCGCCGAAGCTCTTCTCGATGCCGTGGGCGGCGAGATAATGGCGCGCGGCCTGACGGCCGGCATCGCCGCGCGGTTTGACGCCGGGCTGCTGCGCGCCGGCGGCGGCCGGCGGACGGGCCTGCTGCGCCACCGGGGCTTTGGCGGAATGCGGCGCATTGGGCGCGGGAGGCTGCTTCGCGGCGCGGCGCGCGGCAGGCTGTCTGCGTCGAAACAAGGAAATGATATTCAACCGACTACCCCGCGCCGCAAAGATGGCGAGAACCGAAGAAACTCAAGCGGCGACCTTAGCTGATTCCCCGGCGATAGGGCGCAGGGCCAATCGCGGCGGGCAGCGTCGTCCCGATGTGCAGCGGGGCTGTTCAATTGAACGGCTTTACCGGCACCGGGCGCGGCAAAGTCCCGCTGCCAGCGCCGGCGGCAGGCGTGCCCGGCTTGACGTCCGGTCCCGCACTGCCCGGCAGGAACAGGCCCTGCACCCGGCCGGTGCCGTTCTTGCCGGATTCGACCCGCGACACGCCGGACGTCAGATCGACCACCAGCCTGTCGCCGCGCAGGACGTTCTTGCCTTGCGTCATCATCACATTGCCGGTGAGGGTGACGGTGTTGGTCTTCATGTCGAAGATGCCGAGGTCGCCGGTGGCGGTCTGCTCTTTCTGCGTCACCACGACGGCGCCGCGCGCTTCCAGACGCTTGATCTTCTGTTCGCCGCCAGGCCCGGGCTGCGCGGCCGGCATGGTCTTGGCGCCGCTGGCGGGTTCGCCGCCTTCGTAAAAAACCACCAGCGTCTTGCTGCGCATGCCGGTGTCGCCCTGCTTGACGCGCACGTCGCCGCTGAAGGTCGCCATCTTGTCCTTGTCGCGCACTTCCAAGGTCGCGGATTCGATATGCACCGGCTCATCGCGGTTCTGCGAGAATCCTTGCAGCGCGTTCGGCGGACCTTTCGACGCCGGCTGCGCGTTCAGCGCTGCGCCTGAAAACAGCAACGCGGCGGCGATCAAAAACGCAGCACTCAGGTTTCGGCACACGCTCATCTCTGGCCAATCTTTTCTTTGGGAACGGCCGTGCCGTTGAGCATCAGGACCATGCTCACGCCGCCATGAAACCGGACCAAGGTGCCGGAATCGACGACTTCCAGTTTGTTGGCGTTGAGAATGCCTTGCAGCATTTCCAGTTCGACCGGCCGGTCGGACACGACGTTGCCTTTGCGCACATCGATCGTCGCCTCGGTCAGCTTGCCGGTATTGCCGCTCGTCGAGCGCAGCAGAATGTTGCCGTCCAGCTTCAAGCTCTCGCGCTTGGTATCGTAGACGCCGGTGTCGGCCTTCATGTTCATCGTACTCTTGTCTTCCATCTCGATCTTGGCGTTGATGTTGCGCAGTTCGACGATGTCCGGCTTGGTCAGGTCCTGCGCCGCGGCTTCGGCGGTGAATTCATAGGCGCGCTTGTCGTTGGTGAAGCCGTTGACGCGCGGCTGCTCCATGGTGATCTTGGTGCCGGAGACGACCAGATCGTCGATGTTGACGGGCAGCGCGGTGAGCAGCCGCAGCGGATTGAGCCATGTCACCAGCGACATTCCGATCGTGATGAACACGACGGCGGCCGGCAGCGCGATGCGCAAAAAACGGACGAAGCGGCTATGGCGGCGGGCGGCGCGAAACGCGCGCTCGCTGTCGCCACGGCTCATGTTCCAGTAGGCGCGCACGGCCTCCGGATCGGCTCTGGCTGTTGTCACCCGACTCATGGTGCGAAACTCTTCGCGCTCCGTTTTGCGACTGCTTGATGACCCCCGGCGGCAACCTGCCTAGCGAATATGGCCCCGGCGCGGCAACGCAAACCTCAGGCTAGCCTTACGCCTTGCCGGCCGAATGCGAAAAGATGTCCTCGTTCGCCCAGCCGGCGAGATCGAGCCGCACCCGGTCCGGCAGAAATCCGAAACTAGCCTTGGCGAGTTCGTCGCGTCCCTCGCGCGCCAGCATCGCGTTCAATTTGTCCATCAGCGCGTGAAGATGCAGCACGTCGGTCGCGGCATAGGCGACCTGCGGATCGGTCAATGTCTCGGCGCCCCAGTCGGACGACTGCTGCTGCTTGGACAGATCGACGCCGAGAATTTCGCGCGACAGATCCTTCAGCCCGTGCCGGTCGGTGTAGGTGCGGGCCAGCCGCGAGGCGATCTTGGTGCAGTAGACCGGCTCGGCCATGACGCCGAAGGCCTTGTACAGCACGCCGATGTCGAAGCGGCCGTAGTGGAAGATCTTGACCACCGACTTGTCGGCGAGCAGGCGCTGGATATTGGGCGCGCTGGTCTGGCCGGCGGCGATCTGCACGACGTCGGCGGAGCCATCGCCGGGCGACAACTGGACGACGCAGAGCCGGTCGCGGCTGGGGTCGAGCCCCATGGTTTCGGTATCGATCGCCACCGCGCCCTTGTAGGCGTTGAGGTTGGGCAAATCGCCACGATGCAGACGGACGGTCATGCGGTTTTCCGGTTTAATGGCGCGGAATCCGGCGAGAAAAGCCGGATTTCGTCCCCTGTGAAAGCCGGGGACCCGCTAATCGGGATCATACGCCGGATTCGTAATAACTTTGGTGCCCAGGAAAGGACTCGAACCTTCACGACCTTTCGGCCACTGGCACCTGAAGCCAGCGCGTCTACCAATTCCGCCACCTGGGCAAGGCTTTAGAACTCAAGCGAAGGTCTAGGTACGGATCGGACTTCGCCTTGTCAATTGAGGCTCTTAATGAGTGGCCGCTTAACCGGCTTGCCGCCCCGCGCCAGCGCTCTATAAAGACGAATACACACCGAATCCGCTGGCGCCCTAAGCCCCACCTGTTTGCGAAGCGAGCGCGGAAATGACCGCCAGAACCAATTTCGACACCCTCGTCACCGTCTATGGCGGCTCCGGCTTCCTCGGCCGCCACGTCGTGCGGGCGCTGGCCAAGCGCGACTACCGCATCCGCGTCGCGGTGCGGCGCCCCGATCTGGCCTTCCACCTGCAACCGCTCGGCCGCGTCGGCCAGATTCACGCGGTCCAGGCCAACTTGCGCGACGCCGCCTCGGTCGAAGCCGCCGCGCGCGGCGCCCATGTGCTGATCAACCTGGTCGGCCTGCTGAAAGAAAGCGGCCGCCAGCGTTTCGACTCGATCCATAGTTTCGGCGCCGAGCAGGTGGCGCTGGCCGCCAGCGCCCATGGTGCCCGCATGGTGCATGTTTCGGCCATCGGCGCTGACGAGCAGTCGCCGGCGGCTTACGCCCGCTCCAAGGCCGTCGCCGAACGGCTGGTGCTGGCGGCGCAGCCGCAGGCCGTCATCATGCGGCCGTCGATCCTGTTCGGGCCGGAAGACGATTTCTTCAACCGCTTTGCGTCGTTGGCGCGGCTGTCGCCGGTGCTGCCGCTGATCGGCGGCGGCGCGACCCGTTTCCAGCCGGTCTTCGTCGGCGACGTCGCCCAGGCCATCGCCGAGGCGGCCGACGGCAAGTTGCGCGCCGGCACGACGTATGAACTCGGCGGCCCGGATGTGCGCACGTTCAAGGAACTGATGGCGTACATCCTCGTCACCATCGAGCGCCGTCGCCTGCTGGTGCCGCTGCCGTTCTTCGCCGCCAAGTTCAAGGCGATGTTCCTGCAATTCGCCCCATCGCCACTGACGCTGACCCCCGGCCAGGTCGAGATGCTGCGCACCGACAATGTCGTGTCCGATGCGGCCAAGGCCGACAAGCGGACCTTTGCCGGCATCGGCATCGAACCGGAGCCGATCGAAGCGATCGTGCCGTCTTATCTCTGGCGCTTCCGCAAGGCCGGCCAGTTCAGGAGCAGGATCGCCTGAACGCGCGGCCTTCAGCAAAGCCGGAAGCATATCCGGCAAGGTCATGCGTATAAAAAAGCACGGGAGAGCGCATGCCGGTCATCACCAATGTCGAAGACCTCCGCCAGCTTGCCAAGCGCAAAGTCCCCAAGGCGATTTTCGAATATATCGACCACGGCTCCTACGATCAGCTGACCCTCAAGGCCAACCGCAACGACCTCGACGCGGTGCGGTTTCGCCAGCGCGTTTTGATCGACGCCGACAATCGTTCGCTCGCCACCACCATGCTCGGCGAAAAAGTCGCGATGCCGGTCGCGATCGCGCCAACCGGCTTGACCGGCCTGATGCATGGCGACGGCGAAATGCTGGCGGCAAAAGCGGCGGAAGCCGCCGGCATCCGTTTCACACTCTCGACCATGTCGATCTGTTCGATCGAGGATATCCGCTCGGTGACGAAAGCGCCGTTCTGGTTTCAGCTTTATGTCTTTAAAGACCGCGGCTTCAGCGAGTCCGTCATCGAGCGCGCCAAGGAAGCCGGCTGCAGCGCGCTGTTTCTGACCGTCGATCTGCCGATGCGCGGCCAGCGGCATTGCGACATCAAGAACGGCCTGTCGGTGCCGCCACGGCTGACCGCGCGCAACGCCTTCGACATCATGACCAAGCCGCGCTGGCTGGCGAGCGTGCTGATGGGCCGGCGCAAATCGTTCGGCAATGTCGACGTCTATCTCAAGAACAAAGGCGGCATCTGGGCCGCCGGCCGCTGGGGCGGCGACAATTTCGACAAGTCATTGTCATGGGACGACGTGACATGGATCCGCAAATTGTGGCCCGGCAAACTGGTGATCAAGGGCATTCTCGATCCAGAGGACGCCAAGCGCGCCGCTGACATGGGCGCCGAGGCCATCGTCGTGTCGAACCATGGCGGCCGCCAGCTTGACGGCGTGCCCGGCACCATCACGGCGCTGCCGCGCATTGCCGACGCGGTGCGCGACCGCATGGAGGTGCTGTTCGACGGCGGCATACGTTCGGGCCTCGATGTGCTGAAGGCGTTGGCGCTCGGCGCGCATGGCTGCCTGATCGGCCGCGCCTATCTCTACGGTCTCGCCGCCATGGGCGAAGCCGGCGTCGCCAAGGCGCTCAGCCTGATCGCCGATGAATTGCGCATCGGCATGTCGCTGACCGGCGTGCGCGACGTCGCCGACGTCAGCCGCGATATTCTGTTCGACAATTACGACGACCCGCGCCGCAACGTCTGACGGCTTAAAAGAAGTAGAGCGCGAAAATACCGACGGTGCCGAGCAGAATGCGCCACCAGGCGAACAGCGCGAAGCTGTGACGCTGCACATAGCGCAGCAAGGCCTTGACCGCGATCGTGCCGAAGATGAATGCGAAAATAAAGCCAACCGCCACCGCCGCGACATGATCGGCGGTCAGTTCGGAACGGCTCTTGTAAACTTCATACGCAAAGGCGCCGACCATGGTCGGCATCGCCAGCCAGAACGAGAATTCCGCCGCGGCGCGGCGGTCGGCGCCGAACAGCATGGCCCCGACGATGGTCGCGCCCGAGCGCGACACGCCCGGAATCATGGCTAGACATTGCATGACGCCGATGCCGAAATACATCGGCAGGCTGAAGGCGGTGGCATCGTGATGCCGCGCCTTCAGGCTGAGGCGGTCGACCCACAGCAGAACGAAGCCGCCGAGGATCAGCATCACGCAGACGATGCGCACGTCGAACAGATACGATTTGATGTAGCTGCCAGCCAGCGCGCCGATCACCGCCGCCGGCAGGAATGCCAGCAGGATTCCGATGACGAAACGCGCCGCCTGCCATTCGACGAACATGGTGCGCGCCAGCGTCCACAAGCGCCCGAAATAAATCGTCAGCAGCGCCATGATGGCGCCGAGCTGAATGAGAATGGCGAAGGACTTGCTGAAGGCATTGTCGCCCCAGCCGATCAAATGCTGCATCAGCAGCAGATGGCCGGTGGAAGACACCGGCAGAAATTCGGTCAGGCCCTCGACCATGCCGAGAACGGCCGCCTTGATTAGATCGCTATGGGTCGCAACCAGGTCGGTAACGGCCGCCGGCAGGAAGGACATGGACAAAGCTCCGGGGGGATTTTCGAATCGTGCAGACTTAAAGGTCCGGCATTCGGCTTTTCGCTTACCGCGCCGATCCAGGCAATGGGAAAACGGCCGCCCCAAGGCAATTTGCGCTACCGGATGTGGTTGTATAGTGCAGTCACCGATTCCTGATTTCCGCGTAACTCAATGTTCGGGCCTTCATGCTGACGCTGCTGCAACATCCGCTCTGCCCGCTGTCGCGCTATGTGCGGCTGATGCTGAACGAATACGGCATCGAAGCGCGGCTGGTGGAGGAGCGCTTCTGGGAGCGGCGGGAAGACTTCCTGCGCATCAATCCGGCGGGCAGCATCCCGGTGCTGATCGCAGATGGCGAACCGCCGATTCCGGGCTCCGCCATCATCGCCGAATATATCCAGGAGACGCAGCCGGACGCGCCAAATGCCGGCTGGCTAATGCCGGGCACGCCCGGCCAGCGGGTTGAAATCCGGCGGCTTTCGAGCTGGTTCAACGACAAGTTCCACAGCGAGGTCAGCGGACCCCTGGTCACCGAGCGGGTGTTCAAGCGCCATATGACGCTGGAGCAGGGCGGCGGGCCGCCCGACACCGGCCTGCTGCGCGCCGCGCGCCACAATATCCGCTATCATCTGGCCTATATTGGCTGGCTGGTGCGCACGCGCGACTGGCTGGCCGGCGAGCGGCTCAGCCTGGCGGATTTGGCCGCGGCCGCGCATATCTCAGTCGTCGACTATCTGGGCGATGTACCGTGGACCGAAGACGAAGCCGCCAAGAACTGGTACGCGCGGGTCAAGTCGCGGCCGGCGTTTCGCCCGCTGCTGGCCGACACGCTGGCGGGGATTCCGCCGGCGAAGCATTACGCCGACCTGGATTTTTGACAACTCCCGCTGACATCAAGACAGCGCTGATCGAGCAAGCGCAGGCGCGCGGCTTCGACGCCGTCGGCGTGGCGCGGCCGGAAGCCGTGCCGGAAGCCAAAGCGCGGCTGGACCAGTTCATTGCCGACGGCGCGCATGGCGACATGCTGTGGCTGGAGACCACCGCCGAACGGCGCGGCTCGCCGCTAACGCTGTGGCCCGACGTGCGCTCGGTGATCATGCTCGGCATGAATTACGGGCCCGACGAAGACCCGCTTAAGATTCTAGAGCAACGCACGCGCGCCGCGATCTCGGTCTATGCCAAAGGCGACGACTATCATGACCTGATCAAGGCGCGCTTGAAGGACATCGCGCGATGGCTGGTGGCCAATGCCGGTGGCGACGTCAAAGTATTCGTCGATACCGCGGCGGTGATGGAAAAGCCGCTGGCGGCAAAAGCCGGATTGGGCTGGCAGGGCAAGCACACCAATGTCGTGTCGCGCGACTTCGGCTCGTGGCTGTTTCTCGGCGCGATCTTCACCACGCTTGATTTGCCGGTCGATGACGCGGCCGCCGACAATTGCGGCAGTTGCCACGCCTGTCTCGATGTCTGCCCGACCGCGGCGTTCCCCGCGCCCTATCGTCTCGATGCGCGGCGCTGCATTTCGTATCTGACCATCGAACACAAAGGCCCGCTGCCCCGCGACTTGCGGCCGCTGATGGGCAACCGCATTTACGGCTGCGACGACTGCCTCGCTGTCTGCCCGTGGAACAAATTCGCCGAACAGGGCCGCGAAGCCAAGCTCGCCGCGCGCGATGTGTTGCGCGCGCCGACGCTGGCCGAACTGTCGCGGCTCGACGACGCGCAGTTCCGCGCCTTGTTTTCAAAGACTTCGATTAAGCGCACCGGCCGGGATCGTTTCGTGCGCAACGTGCTCAATGCGATCGGCAATTCCGGCGATGTGACGTTGGCGCCGGAAGCCGAACGTCTGCTCAATGACACTTCGCCTCTGGTGCGCGGCGCGGCTGTGTGGGCGTTGTCGAGACTATTGCCGATTGAAGTACTCAAGACTTTGAATCGTGCCGATGACGATGCGGGCGTTCAGGAAGAATGGGCGTCGGCACTGTCGTAGCCCGGATGAAGCGAAGCGAAATTCGGGCTACAAGCTAAAACTCCCCCACTGCGCTCAACAGCCGCTCGATATCCTCCGGCCGCGACAGGCGATGATCGCCGTCCTTGATCAAGGTCAGCACCACATCGTCACGCGAAAAGCGCGACACCAGTTCGACCGCGTGTCGCCACGGCACATCCGCGTCCTGCACGCCTTGCAGGATATGCACCGGACACCCCGGCTCGATCAGGTTGCCCATCATGAGATGGTTGCGGCCCTCTTCGATCAGTTGCCGAGTGATCGGATAGCCTTCGGGCGAATACTCAGACGGCCGCGTCCAGAAGCCCTTTTCCTCGATCTCGCGTTTGACAGCGTCGGGAAACGTTTTCCACATCAGCTCTTCGGTGGAGTCGACCGCCGGCGCAATCAGCACCATGCCGGCCAAAGGCGCGATATTGGGCGCGAATTCTTTCAGTTCGCGCAATCGCGCCGCCAAGAGCAAAGCCAGCCAGCCGCCCATCGACGAGCCGACCAGCACCTGTGGTCCCTTGCAGAATTCTGTGTAAACCGCGACGCTTTCCTCCAGCCAGCGGCCGATGGTGCCGTCCTTGAAATCGCCGCTTGAGGATCCGTGTCCGGAATAATCGAACCGGACACAGGCGCGGCCATGTGTCCCGGCCCAGGCATCCAGCGCCAAAGCCTTGCTGCCGGCCATGTCGGACTTGAAGCCGCCGAGCCAGACCAGGCCCGGTCCTTGCCTACCGTCACTATCCTTCCCCTTGCTCTCGCGCGCGCGCACGGCAATTGTCCGCGAAGGCGGCGGCGATTCGACAGTCAGGCTTGTCAGACGAGCTTCGCTCATGAGCGGTTCGGCCCTATCAGGATCAGGCAGCATTTCGATATTCATTTCTCGCGCTATCGCGCCGTGCAACGCAAGTGGGGACCGCCGGTGGTGATCTCCGCCCGCCCCAGGACGCGCTCGCTCGCCGGCGCCACCATACTGCAACTGGTGCCGGCGCTGCGTGACGATCCGGCAGGCCATGCCGCGATCGATATCGCGATGACGTTGCTGCAATCCGGCGCCCGCGCCATCGTCGCCAGCGGCGATGGTCCGCTGGTCGGCGAGTTGCGCGCTTTCGGCGGCGAATGGCTGCCGATGATAACCGACACGATCAACCCGCTACGCATCGCACGCAATACGCGCCATTTGCAGAAACTCATCGCCGGCGAGCGCATCGACATCGTGCATGCGCAAAGCGCGGGGGCTGCCTGGAGCGCGATTACCGCCACTGACCGCATGCCGGTGTTTCTGGTGACGGCGTTTCCCGACCGCCTGGCGGGGGATTCATGGCCGAGGGTCATGTTTCAGCGCTCACTCGCCCGTGGCGACCGCGTCATCGCACCGTCGAGCTACATCTCGCGCGCCATGATCGAGCGCTACAAGATGCCGCCGGACCGCATCACCGTGATCCCGCGCGCCGTCGACACCGCCCGCTTCAATCCCGCCGCCGTCAATGTCGAGCGTGTCGCCGCCCTGAGGCGCGCCTGGGGCTTGCTGCCGCAAATGCGCGTCGTGCTAGTGCCGGGGCGGATCGCACCGTGGAACGGGCAAATGAGCATGATCGACGCCGCCCGCCTGATGGTCGGCGGCGGCGACCGCAACATCGCCTTCGTCTTTGTCGGCGAAGACCGCGGCCAGGTGCGTTATCGCAGCGCACTGAAACGGCGCGCCCACGAGCACGGCATCGACACACTGATCCGTTTGGTCGGCCACCACGCCGACATGCCGACAGCGCTGGCCGCCGCCGACGTCGTTGTCATTCCGTCGATCGAGCCGCCTTTGTCGGGCCGGGCCGCCGCCGAAGCGCAAGCCTTGGGCCGGCCGGTGGTGACAACGTCGGTCGGCGCCTTGCCGGAGAATCTGTTGTGTCCACCGCGCATGCGCGATGAATTGCGCACCGGCTGGGTGGTCCGGCCGGGCAATGCCGGCGAACTGGCGCGCGCCACGATGGCGGCGCTCGCGTTGAATGTAACGGCGCACGAAGCCCTGGGCGCCCGCGCCCGCCAATTCGCCGAGTTCATGTTTTCGCCGCAAAGCGTTGCTGAAGCCATTCGCGGGGTCTACACTTCGCTACTGGCCCGCGACACCTGATGCGCTGCTCCGCATCCCGCGACGATCCACTGAAATCCGCCATTGTTGGCCTGAGGCTGCGACGGTATGTCGAATTTTTCCATACGCGAGCGGCCACCGGCGGCAATGAGAAGCGCCGCGCTTCTCAATGTCGTCGCCGGCACGGCGGTCGCGGCCGCGCCGCGTAACAATCCCATCACCGTGATGATCGTGGTGCCGACGCTCGATGTCGGCGCCGCCGAAATCGGCGCGGTCGAGTTGGTGCGCATTCTCCATGGCGCGGGCCATCGCGCCATCGTCGTGGCGCGCGCCGGACGGTTGCTTGCGGATGTCACCGCCGCCGGTGCTGAATTCGTGCCGCTCGATGTTGCCAGCAAGAACCCGCTGGTGATGCTGCGCAATGCAGCCGCCTTGATCAAACTCGCGCGCGAGCGCCATTGCGACGTCATTCACGCCCTCGGCCGCGCCGGCGCCTGGAGCGCCTGCGCCGCGGCAAGGCTGCGCGGCATTCCCTTCATCACCAGCTGGTACAAGGGCTTTCGCGAACAGAATGTTCTCAAGCGCCTGTATAACGGCGTGATGGCGCGCGGCGACCGCGTCGTCGCCGGCTGCGACCAGCTCGCGCAACTGGTCAACGATCGCTACGGCACGCCGTGGGAGAAGATCGCGGTCGTGCCATGCAGCATCGACTTCTGTCATTTCGATCCGGCGCAGGTCACACGCGAGCGCATCGCCGCGGTGCGGCGCAACTGGGGCGTCGAAGACGACACCAAGGTCATCCTGGTGACCGGCCGAATCCTGCGCCGCAAAGGCCATCACGTCGCGGTGCGCGCGATGCAGAGGCTGAAGGAATTCGGCCTGACCAATTTTCTCTGCGTCTTCGTCGGCGAGGATCGCGGCCACACCAATTACACCGGCGAGCTTTGGGACCTGGTGCTGGCGACCGGCACCATGGACGTCATCCGCATGGCGACGCCGGCGCGGGACATGCCGGCGGCCTATAGCGCGGCGGCGGCGGTGGTGTCGGCCGCCGTGCAGCCGGAAGGCGTGCAGCGCGCGATGCTGGAGGCGCAGGCGATGGCGCGGCCGGTGATCGTGTCCGATCTCGGCGCCGGTCCCGACGTGGTGCTGACCGCGCCGGCGGTGCCGGTGAACCGGGTTACCGGCTTGCGTTTTCCTGCCGGCGACGACCGGGCGCTGGCGGCGGCCCTGCTGCAGTTATTTTCCATGCCCGCCCCCGTGGTCGCCGCCATGGGCGGACGCGGTCGCGACTGGGTACTAGGCCATTTCGACGCAGCGATCGGCGCCGAGCAGATGCTGAGGCTCTACGGCGATGTCGTTGGGCGGCCGGAAGCCGCGAAATCGGCTTAAATGCGCGCGAATTGACGGTTCAGCGCCGATTGGGACGGGGGCAGGGGCTGAGTTTACGTGGAACCGCGTTGACTTATCAGCCGTTTGTACCGATCTTTGTGCATAGGGAGTGCGGTCCTCCGCCCAAGAAAATCCCTATCCGCTCATCACCGTTTTTCGGCACTGATCGACGCAAAGTGTTATAAGATGACCTGTCGCAACAGCTTGAGGAGAGACTAGCCATTCGTCGTCCGTCAAAGTCCGCGCTGCCCGCCGCCAAGGACGGCCCGCGCATCAACGAGGAGATCCGCTCCCGAGAGGTTCAGCTGATCGATACTACCGGCGACAACAAGGGTGTCGTCGCAACCGATGTGGCCATCGGCATGGCCCAGGCCGCCGGGCTTGATCTCGTCGAGATCGCCCCTAATTCGGTTCCGCCAGTCGCCAAGATCCTGGATTACGGTAAGTACAAATTCCAGGCTCAGAAGAAGGCGGCGGAAGCCCGCAAGAAACAGAAAGTCGTCGAGATCAAGGAGATCAAGCTCCGGCCGATGATCGACGATCACGACTACCAGGTGAAGATGCGCTCAATGGAGCGCTTCTTCGAGGAAGGCGACAAGGTCAAGATCACCTTGCGCTTCCGGGGCCGCGAAATGGCCCACCAGGAACTCGGCTACAAGCTGCTCCAGCGCGTCAAGGATGACACCGACAAGATCTCGAAGGTCGAATCCGAACCGCGTTTCGAAGGCCGCCAGATGGTCATGCTGCTGGCGCCGCGCTGAGCATTTCGGCCAAATTCGTCAATCGCCTGCCCGCGCGCCGGTAACCCCGGCGCGCGTTGCGTTCAGCGTCGTTCGGCTTCCCAGCGGCCGGTGCATTCGCCAGCGCCGCCGACCCCGCGCCAGGTACCGGTGCCGCTGGTAGCCGACAGGCGGCCGGTGCCATTGGCGCCCTGCTCGCCGAGACGGATATTGACCTTCACCGCGCCGTTCGGCGCGACCGTGCCGTTGAAACTGACCGCCGTGTCGCCGTGGTAGCGAACCTGCCCGCCAGCCACGCCGACGTTGTAGCGGAACGCCTTGTCGCAGGCTCCCTTCTCCGTGATCACCAGCACCGACCAATTGCCGTCATGGGCAGCCGCCGCGAACCCCGGGGAGGCCGGGGCCAGGAAAAGCGGGCCGAGGGTCAGAACAGCGGCCGCCAGGGTGGAAATTCGCAGCACGGAAGGACTCCTTGTCGGTGATTGATTTCTGTTTAGCAGCCGGAAGCCTTGTTTTGTCGCCGATTCCGCCGAATTTAGGCCCCGGGCCGGATTTCGCGGTTAACGCCCCGAGACGGGATTGGGTTGCAAGCTTTAGCCACCTCTGGCATAAGCCGCGCTCTCGCCGACCGGCCGTTAGGGCTGCCGTGGCGGCGATACCCGCTCAATTCCGAGCACCCGTTCCATGACCCTCGGTCATGAACGCATCCCGGCCGCGCGGGGCACATTGCCCCGCATATCTGGCCGACCTGGAGAGCAAAATGCCCAAGTTGAAGACCAAATCAGGCGCTAAAAAGCGCTTCAAGATCACCGCGTCCGGCAAGGTGAAATACCAGCAGACCGGCAAACGTCACGGAATGATCAAGCCGACCACCAAGCAGATCCGCGAACATCGCGGCACCGCCGTGCTGTTCAAGACCGATGGCGACAACGTCAAGAAGTACTGGATGCCGAACGGCTAGTCCGGAATTTCGACGGCTCTAAAAGCCGCCGTTGTCGACGAAGATCATTCACAACGTTTGCCTGAACATCTGCAAGGAGCACACTCATGTCCCGCGTTAAACGTGGCGTTACCGCCCACGCCAAGCACAAGAAAGTCTACAAGGCCGCCAAGGGCTTTTATGGCCGCCGCAAGAACACCATCCGCGTCGCCAAGCAGGCGGTCGAAAAGGCCGGCCAGTACGCTTTCCGCGACCGCAAGCGCAAGAAGCGCACGTTCCGCGCGCTGTGGATCCAGCGCCTGAATGCCGCGGTGCGTCCGTTCGGCCTGAACTACTCGAAGTTCATCGACGGCCTTGCCAAGTCCGGCCTCGTCATCGACCGCAAGGTTCTCTCGGACATCGCAATCAACGAGCCGGGTGCCTTTGCCGCGATCGTCGAGAAGGCCAAGGCGGCATTGCCGGCTCCGGCCGAAACGCCCCGGGCCACGGCTTAAGCCACTGGGTGTCGTCCCCCGCGCAGGCGGGGGACCCAGCAAGTGCTGGATCGTCCGCTCATAGGCGTTCTGAAAGAACGCCGTTCTTCGAACGGCTATGCGCGGACGATGACGGTGCACGGGGTCCACATGTCCGACATCGCCAAGCTTGAAACCGAACTGATGACCGCCGTCACGTCCGCCAAGGACGAAGCGGCGCTGGAAGCCGTACGCGTTGCCGCGCTCGGCAAAAGCGGCTCGGTCTCCGCGCTGTTGAAGACGCTCGGTTCGATGACGCCCGACGAGCGCAAAGCGCAGGGTCCCGCGATCAACGGGCTGAAGGAACGCATCACGTCGGCGATCTCAACCGCCAAGGAAGCGCTTGGCATGGCGGCGCTCGATGCGCGCCTTGCCCGCGAGACCGTCGATGTCACGCTGCCGACGCGCGAGACGCCCGCCGAACTCGGCCGCGTGCATCCGATCAGCCAGGTGATCGACGAACTCACGGCGATCTTTGCCGATATGGGCTTCGCCGTCGCCGAGGGTCCGGACATCGAGACGGACGACTACAACTTCACCAAATTGAATTTCCCGGAAGGCCATCCGGCGCGGGAAATGCACGACACCTTCTATTTCCCGCCGAAGCCGGACGGCTCGCGCCTGCTGCTGCGCACGCATACCTCGCCGGTGCAGGTGCGGACGATGCTGACGCAGAAGCCGCCGATCCGCGTCATCTGTCCGGGACGCACCTACCGTTCGGACTCGGACCAGACCCACACGCCGATGTTCCATCAGGTCGAAGGCCTGGTGATCGACAAGACGTCGCATATGGGCCACCTGAAATGGATTCTCGAGGAATTCTGCAAGGCGTTCTTCGAGGTCGACAGCGTCAAGATGCGTTTCCGGCCGTCGTTCTTCCCATTCACCGAGCCGTCGATGGAAGTGGACATCCAGTGCCGCCGCGACAAAGGCGAAATCCGCTTCGGCGAGGGCAATGACTGGCTCGAGATTCTCGGCTGCGGCATGGTGCATCCGAACGTGCTGCGCAATTGCGGCCTCGATCCGGACGAGTACCAAGGCTTCGCCTGGGGCATGGGCATCGACCGCATCGCCATGCTGAAATACGGCATCAACGACCTGCGCGCCTTCTTCGAGGCCGACGTGCGCTGGCTGTCGCATTACGGCTTCCGCCCGCTCGACTTCCCGACGCTTGCCGGGGGATTGAGCACGTGAACCGCAAAGACATATGCCCCCTCCCCAACCCTCCCCCGCAAGCGGGGGAGGGAGCGCAGCCCATCAGCCGCCATAGCGCGTTCTTGATTTTGACAGCGAGGCCGGACCGCTGGCTTCCTATCCCCTCCCCCGCTTGCGGGGGAGGGTTAGGGAGGGGGAAGGCGAGATCACGGCAATGATTGACTCGCGCAAAGAGCCCGAATGGCAAGTAACACGAACGATGCGCTCGCGCGCACGCTCGCTGCGCCGTGACTCGACTGACGCCGAGCGGCGTATTTGGTCTGCATTGCGCGCCCATCGACTCGACGGCGCAGGATTTCGTCGTCAGAAACCGATCGGTCCTTATGTGGTGGACTTCATTTGCGAGACATCCAGGCTCATCATCGAACTCGACGGCGGCCAGCATTTTGAGGCCGAGAATCAAAGGCGTGACGCGCGCCGGGATGCGTTTCTCTCCGATAAGGGCTACCGCGTTCTCCGCTTCAATAATCACGACGTCATGGTCAACAAAGAAGGCGTCTTGGAAACGATCGCCGCAGCGATTGGTTCTTCCCCCTCCCTGACCCTCCCCCGCAAGCGGGGGAGGGGAAGCGACGCCGCAGCCGCCAGAACGCAGGGAGAGTCAAAATGAAATTCACCCTGTCCTGGCTGAAAGAGCATTTCGACACGGTCGCCACGCTCGACGAGATCGTCGAGAAGCTGACCATGATCGGGCTCGAGGTCGAGCGCGTCGAGGACAAGGCCAAGGAGTTCGAGGCCTTCAAGGTCGCGCAGATCATCAGCGCCGAACAGCATCCGAACGCGGATCGTCTGCGCGTCTGCCAGGTCGACAACGGCACCGGCACGCCGCTGCAGATCGTCTGCGGCGCGCCGAATGCGCGCGCCGGCTTGAAGACCGTGCTCGGCCTGCCCGGCACTTACATTCCGGCGAAAGACATCACGCTCGCTATCGGCAAGATTCGCGGCGTCGAGAGCCAGGGCATGATGATCTCCGGTGCCGAGATCGGATTTTCATCGGACAGCGACGGCATCATCGAACTGCCGGCCGATGCGCCGATCGGCAAGCCCTTCGCCGAGGTGCTCGGCCTCAACGAGCCGGTGATCGAAATCAACCTGACGCCGAACCGCCCCGACTGCACATCCGTCAACGGCATTGCCCGCGATCTCGGCGCGACGATGATCGGCGACTACAAAGAGAATGTGCCGAAGCGCGTCCCCGGCACGTATCCCTGCCCGGTCACGGTCACGCTCGATTTCGGCGCGACCCATCCGCTCTGCCCGGCCTTCGGCCTGCGTCTGGTGCGCGGCGTCAAGAACGGCCCGTCGCCGGAGTGGGTACAGAATCGCCTCACCGCGATCGGCCTGCGGCCGATCAATGCGCTGGTCGACATCACCAACTACATCACCTTCGACCGCGGCCGGCCGCTGCATGTGTTCGACGCCAAGAAGGTCAAAGGCAATCTCACCGTGCGCCGCGCCATCAACGGCGAGACGCTGCTCGCGCTCGACGGCAAGACCTACACGCTCGATACCGCGATGTGCGTGATCGCCGATGAGAAGGGCGTCGAGTCGCTCGCCGGCATCATGGGCGGCGAGGAATCGGGCTGCGACGAGACCACCACCGACGTGCTGATCGAATCGGCGCTGTGGGACATGGTCAACATCGCGCAGACCGGCCGCAAGCTCGGCATCAATACCGACGCGCGCTATCGCTTCGAACGCGGCGTCGATCCGAATTTCATGGTGCCGGGTCTCGAACTCGCCACCCAGATGGTGCTCGACTTCTGCGGCGGCGAGGCGTCCGAGGTTGTCGTCGCCGGCGATGCGACGCCGAAGGAAACCGTCGTCGACTTCCCGTTGAGCGAGTTGCCGCGGCTGGCCGGCATCAGGCTGTCGCCGGCCGAAGTGCGACGCACTCTGGAGCGGCTCGGCTTCTTCGCCGCCGGCTCCGGCGAGCGCATCAAGGTCGCGGTGCCGTCATGGCGACCGGACGTGCATGGTCGCGCTGACATCGTCGAGGAACTGGTGCGAATCGTCGGTGTCGATGCGGTGCCGTCGACGCCGTTTCCGCGCGGCGCCGATGCACGCAAGCCCGTGCTGACGCCGATCCAGACCCGCACCCGCAAGGCCAAGCGCGCGCTCGCCGCGCGCGGCCTGACCGAGGCCGTGACCTGGTCGTTCATCTCCAAGCGCGAAGCCGAACTGTTCGGCGGCGGCAGCGCGGCGCTCGCATTGGCCAATCCGATCGCGGCGGAATTGTCCGACATGCGGCCGAGCCTGCTGGCCGGTCTGATCACCTCGGCGCAACGCAATGCCGACCGCGGCACGCCGGACGTCGGGCTGTTCGAAGTCGGGCAGATTTTCAAAGGCGACAAGCCCGAGGATCAATTCATCGCGGCGAGCGGCCTGCGCCGCGCTCTGGCCAAAGCCGATGGCGTCGGCCGTCATTGGTCGGGGAAGCCGCAGCCGGTCGATGTGTTCGACGCCAAGGCCGATGCCTTCGCGGTGCTGGCGGCTGCCGGCGCGCCGATGCAGGCGCTGCAAGTGGTGCCGGGCGGACCGGCCTGGCTGCATCCCGGCCGCTCCGGCACGATCCAGATCGGGCCGCAGAACATCATCGGCCACTTCGGCGAATTGCACCCGCGCATTCTCACGGCGCTGAAGGCTGACGGTCCGCTGGTCGGCTTTGAAGTGATCCTTGAAAACCTGCCCGCCGCCAAGGCCAGGCCGACGCGCGCCAAGCCGTTGCTGGAGCTGTCGCCGTTCCAGCCGGTCGAGCGCGATTTCGCCTTCGTCGTCGACAGCAAGGTGAAGGCCGCCGACATCGTGCGCGCGGCGCAGAACGTCGACAAGAAACTGATCGCCGGCGTCACCGTGTTCGACGTCTATGAAGGCACCGGCGTTGAGCCGGGCAAGAAGTCGGTCGCCATCGCGGTGACGATGCAGCCGCGCGACAAGACAATGACCGACCCGGAGATCGACGCGCTCGGGCAGAAGATCGTGGCTGAGGTTGGCAAGCGCACGGGCGGCGTGCTGCGGGGGTAGTTGGCGCGCATAGAATGCGTGCACCCTTCCGTTCGTCCCCGCGAAAGCGGGGACCCAGCGTTCTAGCTAAAGAACTGGATTCCCGCTTTCGCGGGAACGAACGGAGTGTGTGGCAACCGCTCCCGCTTACGAAGCTACCCCGCCACCAAATCCGCATACGCAAATCCATCCCGCTCGACACGCTCGCCGACGCTGACCGCCACCCGCCCCTGCATCATCGGCCCCGCCGCGACGAAGGTGTGAAACTCGCCGTTCTCACCGCACGGGTCGACGCCTTCCGGCAAATCGGCAAGCAACTCCAGATCGAAACGGCGGCCCGCGAACGAAGCCGGCAGCTTCTTCAGATCGACGGTGGCGAGCCAGGCTTCGACGCCACCGGCAATCATGTCGCGCGCCAGCGCCTCGGTCGGCAAACCCCACACCGGAAATACCGGCGTGACGCAGATGGGCTTGAGCTTCGCTTTACGGTAGTCGCGGATGTCCTGAAGAAAGAGATCGCCGAAAATGACATGGGTGACACCCGCCGCTATCGCACCGGCCATCGCCGCGGCCATCCGCTCTTCGTAAATCTCGTTGCTGCACGGATAGGGAATGCGCACCACCGTCGCCGGCAGACCGGCGGCCTTGAGCTGCGCCATGAGCAGTTCCTCGCGCACGCCATGAATGCTGACGCGGCCGAACGTGTCGGTCACCGTGGTCAGCGCGCCGACGATGTCGTAATCGCCGGAAAGCCGCGCCACATGCAGCGCCCAGGCCGAGTCCTTGCCGCTCGACCACGCGATCAGCGCTTTCGGGCGCGTACCCTTATCCATCGTCATCCAGACACCTCGCCACGCCGCAACATGGTATCCGAAAGCTTTCCATTCGTGTGCCTGGAACGGCGTGAATCCCCATATCGCAACGCTTTTCGTGGCTAACGCAACGTTTATCGATCCCGCGCGCAATGAACCAATTTGCAATGAGTCTTAGCGTAAATTGCAGGCAACAAAAGCGCGGAAGAAAAATCCGCGCAGGGGAAGCAAGCGTCAACTTAAGCGCCGGGACGGCGCGATAAGGGCGGGACATGAGTTTCGTGGCGGACGGAATCGGGCGACTTCTCGCCAACTATCTGGAAAAGCCGGCGCAGGGCTACGAGCCCTTCACGCCGACCGATCCCACCGTGTTGCGCGAGACGCTCAAGCCCGGCGACGTGATCCTCGTCGAAGGCAACAACCACATTTCCGGCGTCATCAAGTATCTCACCCAGTCGACCTGGTCGCATGCCGCGCTCTATGTCGGCCCGATCGGCGACCGCTGCACGGCCGACGGCGAGCCGCTGGTGCTGGTCGAGGCCAATATCGGCGAAGGCGTCGTCGCCGCGCCGCTGTCGAAATATGCGCGCTTTCACACCCGCATCTGCCGGCCGACCCGGCTGACCGACGATGATCGCGCCCGCGTCTGCGTCTATGCCTCCGAGCGCATCGGCTTCGATTACGATCTGAAGAACATCATCGACCTGATGCGCTATCTCCTGCCGATGCCGATCCCGCAGCGCTGGCGCCGCCGCATGATGTCGCTCGGCTCCGGCCACCCAACCCGCATCATCTGTTCGGCGCTGATCGCGCAGGCCTTCGAATATGTGCGCTATCCGATCCTGCCGAAAGTGACGCTGCTGGAGAGCGAAGCGGCGCGCGAGGAAATCCTCGAAATCCGCCATTCGTCGCTTTACGCCCCGCGCGACTTCGACATTTCACCCTATTTCGAGGTGGTCAAGCCGACCATCGTGCGCGGCTTCGACTACAAGGCCATGGCCTGGGCCGACCTGCCGGCGACCGACCCGGACTTGCTGGTGTCGCTGGTGCCGGCGGACAGCGTGCCGGTGGCGGATAAGGAATTCGCGGCGGTCTGACTTCGGCCCTCATGGTGAGGAGCGCTGCGCAGCAGCGCGTCTCGAACCATGGGCCGCCCCATCCTTCGAGACGCATCGCATCGTAGCCAAGTTTACGCAGGCTACGCCTGCTATGGCGATGCTCCTCTGGATGAGGCGGAAGAAGCGCCCTTGCCCAGCGCACTAATCCTCCCTACCTGTCTCCCCATGATCGACGCCATTTCCAAATCCATCGCCCATCTGTTTTCGCCGCCCATGCGCCGCGTGCTGTTGAAAGCCGTCGGCCTGGCGCTGCTGTTCATCGTCATCATCGGCATCGCCATGCAGCGCGGGCTCGCCAGCCTGGCCGACAGCGGCGCAACCTGGGCGGAGCAAACCGCCGGCATGGCACCGCATTCGGCCTGGGCGGCGCTCGCCTGGGTGCTGTCGATCATGGCGGGCTTGGGCATCGTCACCGGCTCGCTGTTCCTGATGCCGGCGGTGACCGCCTTTGTCGGCAGCTTCTTCGTCGACGACGTCGCCGAACTGGTCGAGCGCGAGCATTATCCGACCGATCCTCCGGGCCAGCCGCTGCCGGTGTTTCGCGGGCTGATCGAAGGCATCAAGATCGCACTGCTGGCGCTCGTGGTCTATCTGTTCGCGCTGCCGTTCATGCTGTTTGCCGGCTTCGGTCTGGTCATTCTGTTCTTCGGCAATGCGTACCTGCTCGGCCGCGAGTATTTCGAACTCGCCGCCATGCGATTCCAGCCGCCCACCGAGGCCAAGGCGATGCGCAAGGCCAACGCGACTTACGTTTTCTTCGCCGGCATGGTGATCGCGGCGTTCGTGTCGCTGCCGATCATCAATCTGGCGACGCCGATCTTCGCCATGGCGTTCATGGTGCACATCCACAAAAAGCTGGCGGGCGGCTCTTCTGTCATTCCCGCGAAGGCGGGAATCCAGTAACTCCGGATGCCGTCTTCCCCGGCCATTGGCACAAATCGGCGATGATGCAGCGCTCGCAGTGCGGCTTGCGCGCAATGCAGATGTAACGCCCGTGCAGGATCAGCCAGTGATGCGCGTGCAGCATGTATTTCGCCGGAATGACCTTCTCCAGCTCAAGCTCGACCGCTAGCGGGTCTTTGCCGGGCGCGAGCCCGGTGCGATTGCCGATGCGAAAGATATGCGTATCGACCGCCATGGTCGGCTGACCGAAGGCCATGTTCAAGACGACATTGGCGGTCTTGCGGCCGGCGCCCGGCAGCGTGATTAGCTCTTCGCGTGTGCGCGGCACCTCGCCGCCGAATTCATCGACCAGCTTACGCGCCAGCAGCGCGACATTCTTCGCCTTCATGCGGAACAGGCCGATGGTCTTGATCAGATCGCGGATGCGGTCTTCGCCGAGCGCTGCCATTTTCGCCGGTGTGTCGGCGAGCGCGAACAGAGCCGGAGTCGCTCTGTTGACGCCGGCATCGGTCGCCTGCGCGGAGAGCACCACCGCCACCAGCAGCGTGAATGGATTGGTGTGCTTGAGCTCGCCCTTCGGCTCCGGTTCCTGCGCCTGAAAGCGGCGGAACGCTTCCTCGATCTGCGCCGGCGTCCAGCGTTTGGCGGTGCCTGCAAAGGCCTCGGCATCGGCCTTTTTCTGTTTGGCTTCGGGCTTCTTCGTCGCGGCCTTGCCCTTGGCGGCCTTGACCAGCGCCTTCCTGACCGAAGACTTTTTTGCCGAAGGCTTTTTACGGGTCGATTTTTTCGCCATGATTTCCGGTATAGTGGGGGCCATCATGGCCGACAATAACGAACTCGAACCGACGATCTTTGCCGCCACGATCACGCCGCACCGCTCGCTCGGCAGCGTCGGCTTTGTCGTGCTGATGGTGGTCTTCGGCGGCGTCAGCTTTCTGGCCGGCATCGCCTTCCTGATGATGGGCGCCTGGCCGGTGTTCGGCTTTTTCGGTCTCGACGTGCTGATCCTGTACTGGGCGTTGCGGCTGAACTATCGCCACGCTGCAGCTTACGAGGAAATCAAGGTGACCGCGTCGGCGCTGACCGTGCGCAAGGTGAGCCATCGCGGCCATGTCCGCGAATGGCTGCTCAATCCGCTCTGGGTCAAGCTCGACCGCGAAACCACCGAGGAATTCGGCATTGCTCGGCTGTTTCTGGTGACGCGCGGCAGAGAGCTCACGGTGGCGAGCTTCCTCGGTCCGGCTGAGCGAGCGGACTTCGCCGCCCAGCTCGGCAACGCTTTGGCCCAAGCCAGACGCGGGCCGGTGCGGACCGTCCTGCACTGAGCAGAAATCGGGTGGCCCGCCGCTCCCCGGGCGTTTAAATACGTGGCATGACACTGACAACAGCCATCATGCCGAAACCGACAGCCACGTTCATCGAGACCTTCCCCAAGGCGGCGGCGCTTGCCAATGCGGCGGCCGACTACGACGTCGTGCGCCGCGCCATCGCGCACATACGCGGCAACTGGCGCGACCAGCCGGAGGTCGACGATATTGCCGATGCCGCCGGCGTTGCCGCCACCGACCTGCATCATCTGTTCCGGCGCTGGTGCGGCCTGACGCCGAAGGCGTTTCTCCAGGCGTTGACGCTCGACAGCGCGCGCGGCCTGCTGCGCGCCTCGGCGAGCGTGCTGGATACGTCCTACGAAGTCGGCCTGTCCGGACCGGGACGTCTGCACGATCTCTTCGTCACCCATGAGGCGATGTCGCCGGGCGAATGGAAGGCCGGCGGCGACGGTTTGACCGTCACCTACGGCTTCCACCCCTGCCCGTTCGGCACGGCGCTGGTGATGATGACGCCGCGCGGCCTCGCGGGCCTGGCGCTGGCCGATGCCGGCAAGGAACGCGCCGCGTTGCGGGACATGCGCGCGCGCTGGCCGAAGGCAAAGTATGTCGAAGACTATGCGGCGACCGCCGCCACCGCGCGGCGTATCTTCGACCAGGCAATGTGGAAGCCGGACCAGCCGTTGCGCGTCGTCCTGATCGGCACCGATTTCGAAATCCGCGTCTGGGAAAAACTGCTGACCATTCCGATGGGCAAGCTCGCGACTTATTCCGATCTCGCCCGCAGCGCCGGCGCGCCGAAGGCCGCGCGCGCCGTCGGCGCCGCGGTCGGCAAAAATCCGATCTGCTTCGTAGTGCCGTGCCATCGCGTCGTCGGCAAGAACGGCGACATCACGGGCTACCACTGGGGACTGACGCGCAAGCGCGCGATGCTCGGCTGGGAAGCCGGCATGTCTGTTGCGTGAATTCGATTTCGTGAACGGTCATTCAGACGGGAACCTCGTCGCATAATTTAGAATCGAAGTTCCAGAAACAACCTCGTCGTTGTTGCGTTGTGATTCGATCCCCCCGTGCGCGGGGCATCGAACAGTGCAACCAAACGAGGAGGATTTTATGAAAGTTTATATGCTCGCAACCGTGGCGGCTCTTGCGCTTGCCCCCGCGACTGCATTCGCTCAAGGCTCGACCGTCGGCGGCGCCGTTGGCGGCGCGGCGGTTGGTGCCGTTGTCGGTGGCCCGGTTGGCGCCGTGGTCGGCGCCGGTGTCGGTGGCTTGGTCGGCAACGCGGTGGAGCCGCCGAAGGAAGTCGTGACCTATGTGCAGAGCGAGAGGATTCCGGCGGAACGCGTGACCGTGCAGGAAGAGATCGTGATCGGCAAGCCGGTTCCGGCGACTGTACAGTTGCGGCCGGTTCCGAACCACGCCCAGTTCCGTTACGCCTTCGTCAACAACGACCGCGTGATCGTGGACTCGAAAGGCAACGTGGTGAAGATCATCAACTGACGCGGAAACGCCGTGTCAGTGGAAAGGCTCCGCCGCAAGGCGGGGCCTTTTCTTTTGGCCGTGACGTCGCCAGATACAGGTCACGTTGACGCCCAAGATTGACGGCGCGAGATTGACGACCCAAGTTTGACGACCTTTGCCCGATCCTTCAAAACCTGCCGGATCAGGGAAACCCAGGAATTCTTCGATGCAGAAGCGCCGTCCGGTTATGTTGGTCGTGCTGGACGGATGGGGCTGGCGCGAGGAAGTCGCCGACAACGCCGTGCGCCAGGCCCGGACGCCGTCTTTCGACCGGCTCTGGGCCGCCAACCCGCACTCCTTTTTGACGACCTGCGGCCTCGATGTCGGCCTGCCGCCGGGCCAGATGGGCAATTCCGAAGTCGGCCATCTCAATATCGGCGCCGGCCGCGTGGCCATGCAGGACCTGCCGCGCATCAATGCCTCGGTCGCCTCCGGCGACATTGCCAAGCAGCCGGCGCTGACCGGCCTGATCGCCAGCCTCAAGCAGACCGGCGGCATCTGCCATCTGGTCGGCCTGGTGTCGAACGGCGGCGTTCACTCGCATCAGGATCACTGCGTCGCTTTGGCGAAGATTTTGACCGCCGCCGGGGTCCCCGCCGTGGTGCATGTCATTACCGACGGCCGCGATACCGCGCCGCAACTGGCTGGGGATGACCTGAAGAACTTCGCCGCCGCACTGCCGCCCTCGGTGCCGATCGTCACTGTGGTCGGCCGCTATTATGCCATGGATCGCGACAAGCGCTGGGAGCGCGTCAGCAAAGCCTACGGCGCCATTGTCGAGGGCGAAGGCCCGCATTTCGCCAATGCGCAGTCGGCGATCGCGGACGCTTATGCCCACAAGATCCACGACGAGTTTATCGTCCCCGCGGTGATTGGCAATTATCGCGGCATTCAGGATGGCGATGCCGTGCTGTCCTTCAACTTCCGCGCCGACCGCGTGCGCGAAATTCTTGGCGCCATGCTCGATCCCGCATTCACCGGCTTTCCGCGCAAGCGCTCGATCCGCTATGCCGCCGCCGTCGGCATGACGCAATACAGCGAAGATCTCGATCATCTGCTGCAGACAGTTTTTCCGCCGCAGACTTATCCCAACATCCTCGGCGAAGTCGCCTCGCGCGCCGGCCGCACACAACTGCGTATGGCCGAGACCGAGAAATATCCGCACGTCACTTATTTCCTGAACGGTGGCCGCGAGGAGCCCTATCCCGGCGAAGACCGCATCATGGTGCCGTCGCCGAAGGTTGCGACCTATGACCTCCAGCCGGAAATGTCCGCGTTCGAATTAACCGCCAAGGCAGTTGCGGCAATCGACTCCGGCAAATACGACCTCATCATTCTCAATTTCGCCAATCCCGACATGGTCGGGCATACGGGGAACCTTCCAGCCGCGATCATCGCGGTGGAGACCGTCGACAAAGGTCTCGGTCAGATCGCCGAGGCCATTGCGCGCGCCGGCGGCGCGCTGCTGGTCACTGCCGATCACGGCAACTGCGAAATGCTGCGCGATCCCGTCACCAGCGGGCCGCACACATCGCACACCATCAACCCGGTGCCGGTCATGGTCATGGGCAGCGACGCAAAGTCATTGGCCGATGGCCGGCTCGCCGACGTGGCGCCAACGCTGCTGGACCTGATGGATTTGCCGAAGCCGGCGGAGATGACCGGCAATTCAATGCTGCGCCGATAGCGACCTCATGGTGAGGAGCGGCCGCAGGCCGCGTCTCGAACCATGTTTCCCATCCTTCGAGACGCGCTCCTTTGGAGCGCTCCTCAGGATGAGGCCGTTAGAAATCCTTTAGCCCCAGCACATCCATCATCGAA
>JAUSBQ010000107.1 GCA_030651965.1 Pseudolabrys sp.
GACCATTTGAAACAGATCGGGAAGACGGTGGATAGTCAGTTTCACCAACTGAACGAAAACAAGATTCGATTCGGATCGCTCAAACACGCCCATTCCGATATCTCAATCCCCAAGACCATGAAGGCATGGCAAGACGCGCACGCTGCGGTGCTCCAGGTGTTCCAGCACGCTGCGGGTACAACAGAGGCCATCGAAGCTCTGAGGCGCGCGCATGCGGCGATCAATCCCGTCTACGATGCGATCTCTGAATTCTACGGTGGCTCAATGCAGGATTTGCAGGAACGTCTGAGGTATGCCCTTTCCGTCGCAGACTGGACCTATTTTGCGATCTTCGGCGCCATTCTGATTGGTCTAGGCGTTTTGATCGCAATGGGGCTCGTCGTAGGCCGTTCGGTTCTCCAGCCCATCGCGGAACTTCAGGGAGCTGCACAGAAGCTCGGCAAGAAAGACTTCTCTCACCGGGTCAGGCTCCGCAACACCAGGGATGAATTGGGACAGCTCGGAAGAGCGTTCAACATAGCGTCTGCCATCCTGCAGCGGCTGTATAGGGAACTCGAACGGAGTTCGACCCATGATGGCCTGACCGGTGTGCTCAATCGTGCCGCCTTCGATGCGCGGCTGTCCGCGGAATGTAAGAGTGCCGACCGTCACAAGCGGCCGCTGTCCCTGTTGATGGTCGATATCGATTTCTTCAAACGCGCGAACGACAATCATGGGCATCAAACCGGCGATCAAGTATTGCAGACCGTCGTCCAGCTGTTGAACGAGACGGTTCGACCGGGGGACGTTGTGGCCCGATATGGGGGTGAGGAGTTCATCATCATTCTTCCCGAGACCGACGAGGACAACGCCATGGCGATGGCGGAACGGCTGCGCAGGACCATCGAAGGCCATTCTTTCAATTGTTCGAATGGTGAGAATATCGGCATTACCGTCAGCATTGGCTGCGCGAGCCGACGGCCACACGCGATGGCTCCCGACGGTCTCGTCAAGGCGGCCGACGCGGCGCTTTACCAGGCAAAGAAAACCGGGCGGAACCGGGTCGTATCGATGAGAGAACTCCCGCCGACAAGCGGCTCTGACTGGGAGACGGCTGCGGCTTAAGCGTGGCCAGAGCTTCCGGGAGGCTGCTTGACGCCGCCTGAGAGCATCTATGTGCAGCTATGCGCACGTTGTACGTGTAGCCATTTGCCGCTATGTTTGACCCCGCCCGCTAGCTGGTTATCTGGCGAGCATCGCGATGCTCCCTTTTCGTAGGGAGTGTCCGATGACACAGAAACTGGTTACGAAGAAGGAACTGAGATCGTTATTCGGTGTTCCGTACAGCTTCGCGCACATCGCGCGTCTTGAAGCCGCCGGCCAATTCCCCAAGCGGGTACGGCTCGGAGCCTGCAGGGTGGCGTGGTTAGCGGGAGAAGTGCAGAGTTGGATAGACGAACGCGTCGCTACCCGCGACATGGCATCATCTCCTTCTTGAAGGGTAAGAGCCCCGGGGTCCAACCCGGGGCTCCTTCATTTTGGGACCGTCTCGATGAGCAGGCCGCTATGATCCGCAGGATGATGCGAGGTAGTAGAGCATTGACCGCACAACCGACAGCCATCACACTGCTCCCTCAAATCGGGGAGGGGCCTACCAATGCAGTTGAAATTGAAGCGCTCGCAGCGAGCGGGCGGGCTAATGGGCGGCAAGGTGCTCTTCGGGCTCGATGCTCGTGCCGAGCTCACGCCCGACGAGCAAGATCTCGTCCGTAAATACAACCTCGGAAAACTCGTCGTGTACGACAGCGAGGCACGGAAAAAGCATCAAGGTTCGGCCTACGGCCATTTTGATGATGCCGCAAACACGTCAGGTTACGAACTTTCATCTGCCGGTAAGAGTTTGTGGAAGAACGCTCGTGGCCTCGCGAGCGCTGCCATGATGGCGCTGTCCCTTCGCGTCACAGTCGACAGTTTGGTGAGCGGCCAGCACATCGAATGCAAGGAACTCGACGAGCTGCTTGGTGCCGAGGGAGCGATCCGCGACGCATGCGGAAACCTCAAGGCGTATTTGGAAACGGCCTTGACCTTCGACGGTCGGGAGGAGGTCGTTGAGTTCTAAGCTCCCGCCGTACCAGCCGCCATCTCCGTTCACGCCATTTCTACGGCGCTTCACCGACGAGCGGGCGCGCGATCTCTCTGAGACCAGGGCGCTCTATGAAGAAGTGCGCGCCGCGCACGCGGCGTCGCTCTGGTCCAAGGAAGACGCTATCGAGCGGGTGAATGGATTTGTCGCCGAATGGGTCGGCAAAGTCGTCGGGCTCCCCGAATCGAAGGTCATTCTGGAAGCACTCGATCGATGCCAGAAGGCCGCGCTGGCTCTTGAAACGACGATCTTCACGTCGCCAAAGATCGATTGGGACATTGCGGTACTCTCGCTGAAAGAGCAGGTCGACCTTCGCCGATTTCTTCGTGCGCAACAGCATTTTCTCGCGAACGATGATCGTGTCAGCGATATGCTCACGACCGCCCTTGGCAATGTTTTCGGCGGAATCATCAGCGAACTCCCCGTGATCCCGCAGAATGACGACGATCTGACCTTGACCGTTCCGCTGGTCACGCTCATGCGCGATCCCGGCGGCACGGTCGACAAGGTCATCGGCACTCTCCTGAAGTCTGAATTGGCCGAAGCCGGCCTGTTCACGACGCTGCAACAGCAGCTGTATGAGAACACCTGTCTCGCCTCAGGGCTATCGCCCGGTGACGAGAAACACCGAAAGCCATTTATTGCCGCGGACGACTCCGACTTGCCGCCAATCGAACTGGTCGAAACCTACCTAAAAGGCACACCCTTTGTCGATCTTCTGCTTGCGCCGGTACCATTCCACATCCCCATGTCCGCGAGGTTCCAGCACCATTGGATCGTCGCCCCGCCGGGCACGGGAAAATCAACACTCCTGCAATTTCTTCTCGCCCGCGACTTCGACCTTGTGGCGAACAACGAAGCCTCGGTCGTGGTCATGGAGAGCAACCGCGATCTCATAAAAGCGGTCGAGGGACTCAAGATATTTGCTCCGGGCGAGCTGCTCGACGGCAAGTTGTTGAGCATCGACGCCGAAGATGTCGAATGGCCGATAGCGCTTAATCTGTTTGATGTCGGCCTGGATGATATGCAGGCGTATTCGCCTGTCGACCGAGAGGCGCTGCATAACGCGGTCCTATCGCTCTATGACTATATCTTCAGCGCATTGCTCTCGGCGGAAATGACAAGCCGGCAAAATACGCTATTCAATTTCACCATCCAGTTGCTCCTCAACATTCCGTCCGCCACACTTGATACGCTGATCGACCTCATGCAGCCGAACGGGCTCAAACAGTTCGAGCAGTATCTGCCCAAGCTCGATCATGATGCTCGGCGGTTCTTCGATCTCAAGTTCAACAGCCGGGAGTTTGACCGCACCAAGGAGCAGGTCGTCGACCGACTATTCGCGGTGAAACGCATCCGGACGCTGTCCCGCATGTTCTCCGCACCCAAATCTAAGTTGGATTTCTTCAAGGAGATGGGCAGCGCCAAGGTCATTCTAATCAATGTTCCGCAGAGCCTATTGCAAGAGGATGGCGTCGAGATAGTTGGTCGGTTCTTTATCTCGATGATCTTGCTTGCTGCGCACAAACGGCAGCTTCTGCCGAAAGAGCAGCGTCTCCCGTGCTTTGTCTATATTGATGAGTGTCACGACTTCATCAAACGCGACCCGAAAATCCCGGTGATCCTCGACCAAGCGCGCAAGCTTAATGTCGGTTTGGTTCTGGCGCATCAGCGATTGCAGCAGCTTCAGCCTTATGTGCTTGATGCACTGTACGGTGCAACCGCGATCAAATTTGCGTCCCAAGTGAGTGACGCTGCCGCGCATGCGCTCGCGCGGGATATGCGCACTACGCCGGAATTTATCCTCAATCAGCCGCCGTTCCATTTCGCCGCGTACGTACGCGGGTTGACCGACTGCGCCATGTCAATTGGAATCCCGAAGATTGATTTGAATGCTGCTCCTCGCATGACAGCCGAGGAGCAGCACCTAGTCCGACAAGGCATCCGAGACAAGTATGCAGTGTCGGTTGGGGCGGTCCAGCCGGCTACCTCGATTGAAACTCTGGCTTCACCACCAACTGTCAAAGTTGACGACAATGACGAGACCGACGAGGCAGCGACGAAGTGGTAGCACGCGTTGGTGCAGGCGATATCGCAACCATCTCGATCGGCAAGTGGGATAAAGATTAAATGTTAGCAGGGTCCAATTAGAAAATTGTAAATACGAAATCTCTGCCTCACGAGATCAGGCCACGTAATGGAAAGAAATTAGAGGTTACGGTTTATGGGATATTAATCGCACACCCTTACGCGCGGTCGCCGCCAGATACCGCGATCATCATCCCAATACGGCTCTCCGCGCGTCCAATAGCAATCATAATATCGGGGCGGCTCGACGTAGACCGGCTCCGGCTGGACATAAACTGGTCCTCGCTCGTAATAATGGGGACGTTGGGCGAGCGCGCCGCCCAAGAGCAATCCGCCAAGAAGGCCGCCGGCCACACCGGCGGCGATTTGGCCATTTTCCGCTCGGGCACTCGGTACCGCAATCGCGGAAATCGCGGTGGCTACGATTAGGGCCGTAATAGCAAGCTTTTTCATATCTTACCTACATCAATCCCTGAATCGGATACCTCGCCGGTTAACATAACCTAATCTGGTTACTATTAATGGCAAATGAACGGCCTATATATGCGGTGTATAAGCCGCGCCATACCGCATCAGTGGACCAACAGCTTCAGGTCAAAGAAGCGCGGGGGCGAGAGTATTGGAAAAAAAAGAGCCCCAGAATGGGGCTCAGTATTCTTCAGCGAGCATCAACGTGAGTACGCGCGTCGTTTTCTCTGGGTCGGCGTGGTCGTCCGACCCGAACTGTAGTTCCTTGTCGTAGCAGTCTATTTTCCAAAAGAACTTTCGACTGCACAGCTCGAAGCTGCCAAAGTCATGCTCCCCATGTGGGTCATTATCCTCAGTGAACGCTTTGAAGGTAGCGACTTCGTGGAGCGCGGCGCACTTCACCATGTCGGGAAGGGCGTCGACTCCGGCGGTCATCATGACTTTGCCGCCGGAGAAGCTTTTGCGGAAAGCGTCGTTGAGAAGCGCGATTCTGCTCGGCATGCCGGCCTCCTAAATCAGGCCGGCGAGCACGAGAGCTGATGTGACGGTATTGCCGCCGCACGCCTCGCAGTAGCCGCGATCTTGGTCCGGCTCCATCTCGGTCGTGTGATCGCAGCCTTCCGTCATGCAGATGGCTGGGCACACGCTATCTGCGGCAGCGCGTCGCAGCATATGATTGAGGGTCTTAAAGCCCTCCAGCTCGCAAAGCTTCATGAGCTTTGCGCCCTTGTTGGAAAGAACAATCGTGGACATTTTCTCCTCCTCGCTACCGGCGTCCGAACCATTCGGGTGCCGGATTGCGAGGCGGAGCGGGCGGCTGCCTATCCAGCTTCATGTCCTCCGCCGGCTGCACTTTGAAAGAACGTCAACGCTAGCGCCGCCGCATCAAAGATGCCCATGCGGGCGTCTTCGCTCATCCATGGTTTGCGGCGCGGCGGCAGGTGTCGATCAAATGCGGGAATATGCTTTGCGATCGTCTCGGCAATAAAATGCTTGCTGGTGAGACCGAACGGCTCAAACGCTTTGCGTACTTGGGCACGCGAGTAGGCGAAGACCGGAATACCCCACTCCTCGGCCAGCTCTCCAATGCCGGCGTTCAATTCACGGAGCCGGTGCGCACGGCGTGTTCCGGTGATTGACATGTCTTGCAGAACCAACGCATCCGGTTGGTATCGTTCCAGGACCGCCGCGATACCCACGAGGCATCGCTGATTTTTGCGCCGTCCCCGGACCTCCCGTGCGCTCCAGTCGACCGGTGAGAGCGCGCCTTCGAAGACTACGAACGCGAAGCCGCGCGTGCTCGGGTAGATGGCCAGCACCAAATTGTAGCGTTTTCGGGTTTTCATACAGCGTTGGTTTTGCGGCGCGATGGCGTGCGCGCGAATATTTCTTCGAAGAAATCAAGCTTGAGGCGCGTGACCTTGGACGGGTCGCCTTGTAACTCGTCATACAAGTCGCGCATGCGCGCGATCACGGCCTTGTTGACCTTCGCATGCAGGCCGGGGAATAGCTCAATCGGCGCGGTACCGAATATGACTTCAAGGGCGTAGGCAGTTTCGAGGCTTGGCTGCCGTCCATCGCGTTCAAGACGGGAAATGACCGCGCCGGTCTCGCATCCCAACAGCCTTGCAAGTTCGACTTGCGTGAGGCCCCAGCGGCGGCGGTATGAGCGCAGATAACAGTCGAGTTTCATTTTCATAGGGCGTGTCAACGAGCACGATGGCTGGCAGACACGAGCGCCTATGTTCGCAGAAGCCAGCCAATCGTGGCAGGGGTGAAAATTTGCCAATACGGCAATATCCCAATGATCCCGATTTAATCGCTCAGGCGACCGTCTGGAACGGGAATGGAGGGTTTCTGGGGATGTGGGGACGTGGGGACATGCCGGTAGGGCCGAGCATCGACCGGGTCGCGGTAATCCGACCGCTCTTCCTCATTGAAATTATGCCCTATTAGGTGCCGTTATGACGTCCCCGCAGTCCCCACGTCCCCCGATGGGGCCGGCGAGGCGGTGCCGGTAATGACGTAGACGCCGTAGCGGGCGCAGAGCGCCTCTATTGTGGCGCGCTCGGTCGCTGGCACGACATAGATACCGTGGCTCTTATAGGTTCGCAGATTGAGCCGGCGCCGCAGGATGCCTCCGACCCAGCGGTTCGTGATGGGGCGTTCGTATTCGGCGCCATAGCGCTCGATCAGGCCCACGGTCACATCCGCTAACGGGACGAGAGCTCGTTCCGATGTCATCATCAATTCAGCGAGGATTTCGAGGACCTGGGCCTCTGCTAGAAGCCCACGCTCCGCGACAATGCCAGCCTGGATTTCTGACGCAACGGAGCGCAAATCCTCCCGCAGGTTCGGGTCCCCGACCACGCTCAAGAGCGGTACCAGGATCTGGTTGAGGCGCGGTTCAAGCTTGGGATCGATCAGGCTTTCATCCAGCTTGGTTTCGAACCGGCGATGGAAGCGATACAGCAGGAGCTTGTTGCGCAGTTCGCGTGCTTCCTCTTTCATGGCTGCGGGGAGATTGATCGGGATGTCGGGGCGCAATTTACGCGGCCCCATTTCCTCGGTAATGAAGCGGCTCTCCAAACCCTTATCGTCGTAGCTGCTGCGCGTCGCCACGATCTTGGGGCCGAAGACTTGGAATGCTTGCGGATTGAACTCGCGCTGGCGGTTCATCATGGTGCGCAGGATCGGAATCCCGCGCACATTTCCGTTGTTGAGAATTTTGACGATTTCAGCCTTCTCATCGCTGAAACGAAAATCGGCTTCATCCAATATGAGCGTGCCGCGAAACGCATTGAGCGTATGGAAGATCGGAGAGACCGTGGATGCGCCACTGGCGAAGAATGCCTTGTAGCAGAGCGATCCGATTGTCAGGAGCGCGCGGGTCTTGCCGTTACCGAAATCGCCGCGAAGGCGTAGATATGGCAGCTCGTTGAATGCGTCATAGAGCCAAGTGAGAAGGACGTAGTGGGCGGCGATTTTCTCGAAGGTGGGGCTCAGATCGACGTAGCGATGGATGAAACCCTGAATCTCGGCGAGAAGCTTGTCCTCGCTTCCGTAAATGTGAGGCTCAGAAGGCAGCAGCACCGCTTCGTTGGAGATAAGGTTATTATCCGGTGAAAACGGCACAAGGGTTACGCCGCTGCTTGTCGTGACGCGATCTTGCAGCGTCCAGCGCCCGGCGCTGAATATAGCGAAAAAAGTACGGTGGCGCTCCGGGTTATACACCAACTCGATTATCGTACCGTCGTCGAGAACAGCCGATGTGGTCGGTACGGTTTGTTTCTTTTCCTTCTTGGCATCGTTCTCCACCCCAACAGACTACGGCGCCATCGCAAGAAGCGTAGGGAGGGGTTTCTGCTGGCATGGCAAATAGCACCGTCTTCGCCAACCTGCTCGCGAGCTGCACGATGTGGGGATAACCGATTCGCTAAAACTCGAATTTGATTCTAGAATCCCGAGTCTTAGAGCCACATATGAGATATTTCATCTATTGCAGAAAATCGTCGGAAGCCGAAGACCGGCAGGTCGCATCGATTGAATCCCAGCTTACGACCTTGAAAAGAACATTCGGCGATAGACCGGACATTGAGATTGTCGAGGTTTACGAAGAAGCCTTCAGCGCCGCAGCGCCGGGGCGGCAACAGTTTGGCGAGATGCTCACTCAGATCGAGAAGGGTGCCGCCGACGGGATTATCGCATGGGCACCCGACCGCCTGGCGCGAAATTCAATTGACGGCGGGCGAATCATTTACATGCTGGATCGCGGAGCGATCCGCGATCTGAAATTCGCGACATACACCTTCGAGAACAACTCGCAGGGAAAATTCATGCTCCAGATCATGTTTGGGCAGTCCAAATACTATTCCGATGCGCTATCCGACAACGTGAAGCGCGGAAATCGTTCAAAGATTGAAAAGGGCTGGCGACCGAACAAGCCGCCGCTCGGATACCTCAATGAACCAGTGACGAGAACGATTGTTAAGGATGCCGAGCGCTTCCCCCGCATCCGCCAAATATTCGACCTCCTATTGAGCGGAGGCTATTCCACGCGTAAAATATGGGAAATTGCGAGGAACGAATGGGATTTTCGAACGCCGAAAAGCCGCCGATTGGGCGGCAGACTGATCCCCCTCAGCTACATGTACAAGATTCTCACAAATCCTTTCTATGCAGGCGTCCTTGTATGGAACGGGCGAACCTATCCGGGCGCGCACGAGCCCGTCGTATCGTTGGAAGAATTCGAGCGCGTTCAGGGCATGCTACGGAGAGTCGAGAAGCCGCGCCCACATACACGGTCCTTCGCATTTACTGGAATGATCCGTTGCGGCGAATGCGGATTTCTCGTCACGGCCGAGGAACAAATCAATCGGCATGGGTCGCATTACACCTATTACCATTGCACGAAACGACGGACCGATTATTCTTGCCGACAACCCTATCTGTCGAAGGCCAATCTGGAAGCTCAAATTGAAGGCTTCCTCGGTGCGCTGTCAATTCCGAAAACTCTTCACGAATGGGCGATCAAGCACGTATCAACCAAATTGGTATCGGCACAGCAAGCGGCCGACGAACGAAAACGAACGCTTCAAGGGGCGCAGGAGCGCGCGAGAGCGTCGCTCGATAACCTCACGTCGCTACGTATTCGCGATCTCATAGGGGATGACGAATTTCTTCGGGAGCGGCGCAAGCTCGAAACCGACCAATTGCGGCTCCGCCAACAGCTTGAAGAATCGAGCCAAGCTGACTTGGCGTTCGAACCCTTGGAGACGTTGATTTCATTCCGCAATAGAGCCGTGGAATGGTTTCGCGATGGTGATGACGGCACAAAACGGCTTATTTTCGAAATCGTCGGTTCGAACCCGATGTTGAAAGATAAAATAATGAGCATTGAAGCCAAAAAGCCGTTTCAACTCTCTGTCGAAACGAGCTCTCAACCCAAACTGCGGGCAGTCAGGGAGGACATTCGAACCCTTTGGCTCAATCGCGATCCCGAGCTTCTCGAAATTATACAGAAGATACGAACGCTGGAAATCAAGTGTGGAATCCGATCGGAGGACGACCGTCGGTTGGCTGCGTAGCCGCTGGCGTCGTCGTTTTTCCGTTTGGCAGCTTTCTTGAAAGTTGCTCGTAGAGCCTCAGTACACGGAGGGCCATTTCACTTGCGTCCTTACGGCTTATCTCTTCTCCGAATTCAACTCTATAGATGGCGATGAATTCATCGAGCGCAGCGTCCGCGATTTGCATGCCCGAAGCATGCGCCATTTTTCTGATCGGCGTTAGTGGTGAGAGTTTGCTCTATTGGCAAGAACGCCGGACCACTCCGGGGCAGACCTCGGACCACGAACGCGGTTTTCGATCTGCTCGTTGAATATTGTAGAGCCGATTCAGGGGAGCGCCCGTGGGAAGAGGGACACTATCTTAAAACGACATAAAAAGATTGCCCCGCACGATGAGTAGGATCAGTAGGCGTGAGAAATGCCTTAGAGTCTGTCCGAAGAGATCATACGGGATTGCATAGCTTTCTCAACATGAGCCTGATGGAGGCGAGACGCAGAAACGCGAGCGCCTTTCGATTGAGATTTTCCCAATCCTTTGC
>JAUSBQ010000120.1 GCA_030651965.1 Pseudolabrys sp.
GTTCGAGACCGACGGACTGACCGCCTATCACCAACTGCCGATGGTGGTGGTGCTGCCGGAGACGACGGAGCAGGTGTCGCAAATTCTGGCCTATTGCTACACCGAGGGTATCAAAGTGGTGCCACGCGGGGCGGGCACGTCGCTGTCGGGCGGCGCGCTGCCTCTTGAGGACGGCGTGCTGCTCGGCATGGCCAAGTTCAACAAGATCAAGGAGATCGATTTCGCCAACCGGGTCGCGGTGGTGGAGCCCGGCGTCACCAATCTGGCGGTGTCGACCGCGGTCGCCGATGCCGGCTTCTATTACGCGCCCGATCCGTCGTCGCAGATCGCCTGCACCATCGGCGGCAATGTCGCGGAGAACTCCGGCGGCGTGCATTGCCTGAAATACGGCATGACCACCAACAACGTACTCGGCTGCGAGATTGTGCTGATTACAGGCGAGGTGCTGCGTCTGGGGGGCAAGCATCTCGACTCGGAAGGCTATGACCTGCTCGGTTTGGTGGTCGGCTCGGAAGGCCTGCTCGGCGTCGTCACCGAAGTGACGGTGCGGCTGTTGAAGAAGCCAGAAACCGCGCGCGCGGTGCTGGTCGGGTTCCCGTCGTCGGAAGACGCCGGCGAATGCGTCTCGGCCATCATCGGCTCCGGCATCATTCCGGGCGGTATGGAGATGATGGACGGGCCAGCGATTCATGCCGCCGAGGCTTTCGTCCGTGCCGGCTATCCGCTCGACGTCGAAGCGCTTCTGATCGTCGAACTCGACGGCCCGGCGGCCGAGGTCGACCATCTGATCGCGCGCGTCGAACAGATTGCCAATGATTGCCGTGCCGTGTCGTGCAAGGTGTCGACCTCCGAGCAGGAGCGGCTGCTGTTCTGGGCCGGCCGCAAGGCGGCGTTCCCGGCGGTCGGGCGCATCTCGCCGGATTATTACTGCATGGACGGCACCATTCCGCGCGCGCAGTTGCCGGTGGTGCTCAAGCGCATGAAGGAATTGTCGACGAAATACGACCTGCGCGTCGCCAATGTGTTTCACGCCGGCGACGGCAATTTGCACCCGCTCATTCTTTATGATTCCAACAAGCCCGGCGAACTCGACCGCGCCGAGAGCTTCGGCTCGGATATCTTAAGGCTCTGCGTCGAGGTCGGCGGCGTGCTGACCGGCGAGCATGGCGTCGGCGTCGAGAAGCGCGATCTGATGCCGGTGATGTTCTCCGAGATCGATCTCAATGCGCAGCAACGCGTCAAATGCGCCTTCGACGCCAAGGGCCTGCTCAATCCCGGCAAGGTGTTCCCGGTGCTGCATCGCTGCGCCGAACTCGGCCGCATGCACATCTCCGGCGGCAAGCTGCCGTTCCCGGACATTCCGAGGTTTTAGGGCGAAGGCGAAATGTGATAAGGTGAGCCTATGAACGTGATCCTCAAAAAGGTGCTCAAGCTTGCCGAAGGCTGGTCCGAACAGGACCAGGAAGAATTGGCGCAGGTTGCACTCGAAATCGAGGCGCGGCGGAGCGGCGTGTATCACGCGACGGAGGAAGAGCTCCGGGCGATAGACGAGGCGCTGGCAGCGGTCGAACGTGGTGAAATAGCAACCGATGCGGAAGTTGAGGCTGTATTCGCAAAATTCCGCGCTTCATGAAGGTTCACTATTCCGATCAAGCACTGGCGGAACTGCAAACCATTCATCGTGATCTGATGGCCCTCAATCCTGTCGCCGCTCGGCGCTTCGCAGACCGGGTTTTTCGAGTTCACGAGCAAATCGAAACTTTTCCGAATGGATTCCAAGAAGTGAGCCGACGACCGGGCATCAGGCGGGCACCGTTAGTTCATTTTCCCTATTTGGTTTTTTACAGGGTTAGTGCTGACGCCGTGATGGTTCTGAGCGTGCGTCACGGCGCGCGCGACGATATATTGGACAACCTGTGACCGACATTCTCAAACCCCGCGATGCCAAAGAGGTCGAGGACGCTGTGCGCTGGGCGCTGGCGCACGACAAGGCGCTCGAACTGCTCGGCCAGGGCTCCAAGCGCGCGCTTGGCAGGCCTTGCCAGACAGACATGACACTCGATCTGTCGGGGCTCTCCGGGATCACGCTCTATGAGCCGGCCGAACTGGTGCTGTCGGCGAAGGCCGGCACGCCATTGGCCGAGATCGAGGCGCTGCTGGACACGAATAACCAGCAACTCGACTTCGAGCCGATGGATTACGGCCCGCTGCTCGGGACCGCGGCCGGGCAGGGTACGCTCGGCGGCGCGATCGCGACCAACCTGTCCGGTCCGCGCCGCATCAAGGCCGGCGCGGCGCGCGACCACTTTCTCGGCGTCACGGCGGTGACCGGCCGCGCCGAAACCATCAAGTCGGGCGGGCGTGTGGTGAAAAACGTCACCGGCTACGACATGTGCAAGGTGCTGGCGGGTTCCTGGGGCACGCTGGCGGCGATGACCGACATTACGATCAAGGTTCTGCCCAAGCCGGAAACCGAGGCGACCGTGGTCGTCGAGGGCCTCGACGATGAGCGCGCCTGCGCCGCCATGTCGGCGGCGATGGGGTCGTCCTGCGACGTCTCGGCCGCCGCGCATCTGCCCGATCACGTCGCGTCCTATTTCGACGGTTTGCCGAGGCCCGAAGCCGCGACCGTGCTGCGGCTGGAGGGAGTCGCGCCCTCCGTCGCGCACCGCAAGGAGACTTTGGCCGCTTTGATGAAGCCATTCGGCCCGGTTGTCCTGCTTGATGACAAGGATTCCAAGGCGCTCTGGCGCAGCGTGCGCCAGGTCAAGCCATTCGCCGTGTCGCAGGAGCGGCCGCTGTGGCGCATCTCGACCGCGCCGGGCCAAGGCCATGAAGTCGCGGCGGCGATCACCCCGGCGGCGCAGATGTTCTACGACTGGGCCGGCGGCCTGATCTGGGTTGCGATGCCTTTTGCCGATGAGCCCGATGCAACGTCGATCCGGCGGACGGTTGCCAGCCTCGGTGGCCACGCCACCTTGATCCGGGCGCCGGCGGCCTTGCGCGCCTCGGTCGAGGTGTTCGAGCCGCAGAGCGCGGGGCTTGCAGCGTTGAGCAAGCGGGTCAAAGACGGTTTCGATCCCAAGGGCGTGCTCAATCCCGGCCGCATGTGGGCGGGGGTATGATGCAAGCGCGTTTGGCCTTTGGACTTTTCCCGGGCGCGGTGCAGCGTGAAACGCTGCTCCGCAGACCCGGGATGGTTACGAACTCAGAGGGTGGAAAGGTCCCGGTTCTGCAGCGCCCCGCGAAGGCGCGCTGCGCTGCGCCCGGGACACGAGGTCGGTAATGCAAACCAGCTTCTCGCTCGCCCAACTGATGGACCCGCAGACCGCCGAATCGGAAAAGATCCTGCGCGCCTGCGTGCATTGCGGCTTCTGCACCGCCACCTGTCCGACCTATGTGCTGCTCGGCGACGAACTCGATAGTCCGCGCGGGCGCATCTATCTCATCAAGGAGATGCTCGAGAACGAGCGCCCGGCCACAAAGGAGGTGGTCAAACATATCGACCGCTGCCTGTCGTGCCTGTCCTGCATGACCACCTGTCCGTCCGGCGTGCACTACATGCACCTGGTCGATCACGCCCGCGAGCACATCGAGAACACCTACAAGCGCCCGCTCGGCGACCGGCTGATTCGCGGCCTGCTGGCCCGCGTGCTGCCGAACCCGGCGCTGTTCCGGCTCGCCGTGGTCGGCGGCTGGCTTGGCAAGCCGTTCGTGCCGGCGCTGCGGGCGCTGGGCCTGAAGCGGCTGGCGGCGATGCTGCGCCTGACGCCGGGCCGCCTGCCGGCACCGCCGGGTGACCGCGTCGGCAAGACCTTTCCGGCGAGCGGGGAGCGGCGCGGCCGCGTCGCGCTACTGGCCGGCTGCATCGGCCCGGTGCTGCGGCCGTCGACCAATGAGGCGACGATTCGCGTACTCAACCGCCACGGCATCGAGGTCGCTATCGCCGAGGGCGACGCCTGTTGCGGCTCGCTCGTCCACCATATGGGGCGCGAAGAGCAGGCGCTGGCGCAGGCCAGGCGCCTGATCGATGCCTGGTCCGCCGAGATCGACCGCGGCGCTCTCGACGCCATCCTCATCACCGTGTCCGGTTGCGGCACGACGGTGAAAGACTACGGCTTCATGCTGCGCGAGGATAAGGCCTATGCCGACAAGGCGGCGCGCGTGTCGGCGTTGGCCAGGGACGTCACCGAATATCTGGCGACGCTTGCGCTTGAACCTTCGGCCGCGCCGCCGGGGCTGACGGTGGCGTATCACTCGGCCTGTTCGCTGCAGCACGGACAGAAGGTAGTGCATGCGCCGAAAGATTTGCTTTGCAAGTTGGGGTTTGTCGTAAAAGATGTAGCGGAAGGCCATTTGTGTTGCGGCTCTGCGGGTACCTACAACATTCTTCAGCCGGACCTGGCTAACCGGCTTCGGGACCGCAAGGTTGCCAACATCGAACGGCTCCAACCGGATGTGATCGCGGCCGGCAATATCGGCTGCATGACTCAGATCGCGTCCGGTACTGCCATCCCGGTTGTCCATACGGTCGAATTGCTCGACTGGGCGACTGGCGGCCCGATGCCGGAGCAACTCGGCCGCACTGATGAAGTGCCGGCCGGCTGACCCGCCGGGTCGACGGGTGGTGAGCGAAGGACGGAAGGTCGCGGCGCTCGCCGTGGCTTTGTGGGGCTAGAAATTTTTATACACCGATCGGGAGGTCGACATGGCGAAGAAGCGGAAGAAAGCGACTAAATCCAAAAAAGCGAAGAAGGCAGCGCCTGCGAAGAAGAAAGCGCTGAAGAAGACAAAGAAGAAGGCCAAGCCGGCGGCGAAGGCCGCACCGGTCAAGAAGGCGAAGAAGAAAAAGAAGGCGGCGCCGAAGCCCGCACCGGCCGCGGAACCGGCAAGCTCCGGCATCCTGCCGTCGTTCTCCGGCCTGTTTGGCGGCGGCAAGACCGACAGCTAACCCAGGAACGGATTGCTGGATTGAAAGGGCGGCTGCTGCGTGGGCTCACGCATGCGGCCGCCTTTTGTTTTTCAAGGCACAAAATTCTTCAAGGCGCGCCCAAATTCCTCAAGGCCGCCGATTGCCGCACCCCGATTGCATCGCTTGGCCGGGGCGAATAGCATGACCGCAAGCGGCCAAATGGCGCAGATGCGGGCCGCGACTCACAAGAATTTGCGCCAAGAGTCAGGCGTTGAGCGAGAGGGAACACGTCACCATGCCTTACAACATCCTGGTCCTGGGCGCGGCTTACGGATCGCTGCTGGCGTCGAAAATGCTGTTCGGCGGCCACAAGATTCATCACGTCTGCCTGCCGGCCGAGGCCGACCTCATCAAT
>JAUSBQ010000121.1 GCA_030651965.1 Pseudolabrys sp.
GTCGATCTACCAGCACGCGACGCGCGGCAGTTTCGAGGAAGGCGCGCTGGCCGCTCTCTTGATTGTGGCGGCCGGAATCTTCCCGGTCATCCTGCTGATCCGCCTGGCCGACGGCGCCGACAGCCGCCGCGCCGCGCTGTCCACGGCGGCGTTGCCCGGTACCGTCAGCGCATAATTTTTGTGCGCGGCGCAGGATCCGATAGCGAATACCACCGGCCATGAAAGGGTCACAGAGGCCGCCCAGGTTGGCGGTAACGGGGCCGATGGTATAGTCCTACGGCGCTCGCTATTGTTTCAACCGGAATTTGCCCCCTTTGACGGCCTCCTCTGGCTTCCGACGCCTGGGTTTCGTGCTGCTGGCCGTGATCGCGGTGGCAACTGGCGTGCTCACAACCGCCGGCTATCTGATTTCGCCGGATGCGGTGCGCACCGAGGTGCTGGACGGCATCCGTTCGGCGACCGGCCTCGACCCGATCCTGCGCGGCAAGGCGACGGTGTCGCTGTTTCCCAAAGGCAGCGTCAGTTTCGCCGACGTCGTGCTCGGCGATGCCGACCGCCCGGCGCTGACCGCCGAACGGCTCACCGCGCGGTTGCGGTTTTTTCCGCTGCTGGTCGGTCGCGTCGAGATAGCCGATGTTTCGCTCGAGCGTCCGACCATCGCCGTCGATATCGAAGCCGAGGGCAAGTCCAACTGGGCGGCGCTGATCGATGCGCTGGCGCGCGGCATGAAACCGAACGCGACGCGCGCGGTGGCGGCGTTCTCGGAAATGCGCATCGACAACGGCACCATCATCTTCCGCAACCATGTCAACAAGACCATCGAGACGTTGAGCGACGTCGACTTCTCTCTGGCCTGGCCGTCGATTTCCAAGAGCTTCGGCGCCACCGGCCGCTTCATCTGGCGTAATGAGTCAGTCGACGCCAGCCTGACGCTCGCCGATTTTCCGGCCGCCCTCGCCGGCAACCGTACCGGCGTAAAGTTGCGCGTCGCGGGCGCGCCGATGAAGGCGGCGTTCGAAGGCTCAATCAGCGTCAGGCCGACGCTCAAGATCGAAGGCACGGTCGCCGCCGACGCCGCTTCGTTGCGGTCGGCTCTCGTCTGGACCGGACAAAACCCGCTGCCCGGCGGCGGCTTCGGCCGCTTCGCCATCAAGGCGCAGACCAATGTGGTCGGCGGCACGATCGGCCTCTCGGGCGTCAATGTCGAACTCGACGGCAACAGCGCCGAAGGCGTTCTGACTTTCGCAACCGACGGCCGGCAGACGTTGCAAGGCACGCTCGCCTCCGACACGCTCGACCTGACGCCTTACGTTTCCACCGTCCGGCTGCTCACCACCAATCAGCGCGAATGGAATAGCACGCGCATCACGCCGGAAGGGCTCTCCGGCATCGATTTCGATCTGCGACTTTCGGCCGCCAATGTCATTTTGTCGAATGCCAAGTTAGGGCGCACCGCCATCGGCGCCAATCTGCGCGGCGGGCATCTCGCCGTCACCATCGGCGAGGCGCAGGCCTATGGCGGCGTCATCAAGGGTTCGCTGGCGCTGGCCAATTTCGAAGCCGGCATCGATCTCAAATCGCAGATGCAGTTCATCGACGTCGATCTGGAAAAATGCCTCGGCCAGTTGTTCGGCCTGCACCGGCTCGCCGGCAAGGGCAACATTACGTTCAATGTCGAAGGCACCGGCGAAAGCGTGCTCGGCGTCACCCGTACCTTGAACGGCACGGCCGGCCTGGTCGGCCAGAACGGCGCGCTGACCGGCCTCAATGTCGAGCAGTTGCTGCGCCGGCTGGAGCGGCGGCCGCTGTCCGGCGGCGGCGAATTCCGCACCGGCAGCACGCCCTATGACAAGATCACCGTGGGCTTGAAGATCGCCCAGGGTACGGTCTCAGTCGACGACGTGAAGATCGAGGGCTCGGCGGTTCGGCTCGCGCTTGCCGGTACCGCCTCGATCCCCGAACGCGAACTCGATCTCAAGGGCACCGCCACTTTGGTCTCCGCCCGGCAAGGCGCATCGGCCTTCGAACTGCCCTTCATCGTGCAGGGCTCGTGGGACGACCCGATCATGCTGCCCGATCCCGAGGCGCTGATCCGCCGCTCCGGCGCGGCCGCGCCGCTGCTCAACGCCGTGCGTGAGCGCAGCGCCCGCGATGCGGTGCGTTCGGCAATCGAGCGGCTGACCGGCAATGCCCCGGCAGCCCCCGCGGCGCCGGCGGCCGCAGCGCCGGCGGCCGAGCCACCCGCCAACGGCGCCGCCCCGGCTGTACAGCAATAGTATTTTTTAGTTCAGCCGACCTGCAGCTTGGCGGCACGCTCGATCTTCGGCGACGGCAGGCGCGGCGCCGGCCCGTAATAGCCTGCGAACTGCACGCTCTCGCGCGGCTTGAGCAGGATCGAGACCAGCCGGTCGAGCAGCGACTTGGCGGAGACCGGCTTGCAGAGGAATTCATTGACCCCGAGCTTGACCGACTCGACGATGCGCCAGCGCTCGCCGTGTGAGGACAGCATGATGATCGGGACGTCCGGCGCCGGAAAGACGCCGGGCGAGCGTACGATGCGCACCAGTTCCGGCCCGTTCAGCAGCGGCATTTCCCAGTCGAGGATGATGACGTCGGGCGGAGCCTCGCGAATCTGCTCGAGCGCGGCGATGCCGTCGCCGGCTTCGGTGATGGCCTTGACGCCGATATTGTTGAGGAGCGCGCGCACCAGCTTACGGGTGAACGCATTATCGTCGACCAGCAACACGTTGAGTTGCTGGACGAGATATTCCGCGTGCTTGGCGTTGATGCCCATATTCGAATGATTTGGCTCGACTTGCCGAACGGGCGATTGTGTCCGGTAAAGGTCACTTTGCCGTTAATGTGCGGCGCACCGCGTCCTTCCAGCCGGCATATTTTTCTTCGCGCAGGTCCGCTGCCATCCGCGGTTCGAAGCGCCGGTCGAGCCGCCACTGCGCGGCAAAACCGTCGAGATCAGGGCACAGGCCGGCGGCGCGGCCGGCGAGGTAGGCCGCCCCCAGCGCCGTCGTCTCCATCACCACCGGGCGGTCGACCGGGCTTGCCAGAATGTCGGAGAGGAACTGCATGCAGGCGTCGCTGGCGGTCATGCCGCCGTCGACCCGCAGAATGGTCGGCGCGGAGGTCGATGCCGGCCAGTCGGCGCGCATGGCCTCGAGCAGATCGCGGGTCTGGTACCCGACGGCGTCGAGCGCGGCGCGGGCGATTTCAGCCGCGCCGGAATTGCGGGTGAGCCCGAAGATGGCGCCGCGCGCCTGCGGGTCCCAATAGGGCGCTCCCAGGCCGACAAAGGCCGGCACCAGATAGACCTGCTCGGCCGGATCGGCGCGTTCGGCAAGCGCGCCCACATCCGACGATTTGGCGATGATCTTGAGGCCGTCGCGCAGCCACTGCACTGCCGCGCCGGCAATGAAGATCGCGCCTTCGAGCGCATAAGTGCGCTTGCCGTCGAGTTGATAGGCGATTGTGGTGAGCAACCGGCTGCGCGAGGCAACGCGCTCAGGGCCCGTGTTGAGCAGGACGAAGCAGCCGGTGCCGTAAGTCGATTTCAACATGCCGGGCGAAAAGCAGCCCTGCCCGATGGTTGCCGCCTGCTGATCGCCGGCGATGCCGAGAATGCCGATCGGCCCGCCGAACAATTCGGGCGCGGTGATGCCGAATGCGCCGCAACAGTCGCGTACGTCAGGGAGCAGGTCTTGCGGCACGCCGAATATCTTGCACAGGTCTTCGTCCCAGGCGCCGGTGCCGATATCCAGCAGCATGGTGCGCGCGGCGTTGGTGGCGTCGGTCGCATGCACTTTGCCGCCGGTCAGCCGCCACAGCAGAAAGCTGTCGATGGTGCCGAAAGCGAGCTTGCCCGCCTCCGCCTCGGCGCGCGCACCGTCGACATGATCGAGCACCCAGGCGATCTTGCTGGCGGAGAAATACGGATCGAGCAGCAGGCCGGTCTTGCGCGCGATCTCGGCTTCATGGCCGGCGGCGCGCAGGGCGTCACAATAATCGGCGGTGCGGCGGTCCTGCCAGACGATGGCGTTATGGATCGGCTTGCCGGTGGCGCGATCCCAGATGACGGTGGTCTCGCGCTGATTGGTGATGCCGATGCCGGCGATATCCTTCGCCGTCAGGGCGGCGGCGGCCATGGCTTCGCGCACGGTCGCGACCGTGGCCTGCCAGATTTCCTCCGCATCGTGCTCGACCCAACCGGGCGACGGATAAATCTGCCGGAGTTCGCGCTGCGCGCTGGCGCATGGCTTGAGGCCTGCGTCGAACACGATGGCGCGCGTCGAGGTGGTGCCCTGATCGATGGCGATGAGATGGTTCGGCAAGACGGTCCCCGGCGGCCTCAACGTCAGGCAACGCTAGCGCATGACGCGCGCGAGGGGGAACCGAATTTTATCGACCGTCCGGCACGGGGCCGGACGCCGGTGTCAGTTCAGCATCACCAGATGGCCGGCATTGTCGTTGTCCTGGTGGATGTCGACGAGCTTGCGCGGCGCCGGACCGTAATAGCCGCCGGACTTCACCAGCGGGCGCGGCTTGGTCATGACCGCGATCATGCGGTCGCGCAGCGCCTTGGACGACACCGGCTTGAGCAGAAATTCGTTGACGCCGATTTCGATCGCCTCGATCACACGCGAACGCTCGCCATGGCCGGTGAGCATGATGATCGGAATGTCGGGCAGCGGAAACGTCTGCGGCGATCGCACCATGCGCACGAAGCCGGCGCCGTCGAGCCCCGGCATTTCCCAGTCGAGGATCACCATGTCCGGCATCACGGTGCGGATGGTTTCGAGGCCGGCCGGGCCGTCGGCCGCTTCGTAGATCGTGCGCACGCCGATGCTCATCAGCAGAGTGCGCACCACCTTCCGCATGTAGTGCTCGTCATCGACGATGAGCACCTTGGCGGCGGCGAAACGGGCTTCCAATGATCGTGTGTCTATCGGCATAGGCTATCCGTTGGGCAAAGCAGGTAATCTACCAAACATTCAACCACAGACTTATGGCGGCGCGCTAAAACCGGACGACTCAATTTATCCGATCGCGTTAAGCTTCCGTTAACCATGGCGCCATGGCTTACGGCGCGGCGACCGGCTCGGTCCGCACGGCGGGCCCGCTCAGCGAGGCGATAAACTGCGCGATCGCGGTGCGCTCTTCGGCGCTGGCCGACAGACCCAGCTTGCTGCGCCGCCACAGCACGTCGTCGGCGGTCTGCGCCCATTCGTGCTCGACCAGATAACGCAGCTCGGCGGCGGTGAAATCGCCGGTGAGAAGCGGCCCGAGATCGTCCATGCTCGCGGCCTCGCCGAGAATACGCTCGCAGCGCAGCCCGTAGGCGCGCGCCAGCCGCCGCGCCATCGGCTTGGTCAGGAACGGCCAGCGGCCGATCATATCCGACACGACCTCGTCGAAGCCTTCCGGCGGGAACTCGCCGCCGGGCAAGGAAGACGCCGCGGTCCATTCCGGCTTCGGCTGAAAGAAATGGCGCATCTTGGTCATGGCCGCCTCGGCCAGCCGCCGGTAGGTGGTGATCTTGCCGCCATAGATGGTCAGCAAAGGCGCAAGTTTTTTCTTCTCATCGAGCGACAGCACGTAATCGCGCGTGACGTTTTCCGGCCTGCCGGCGCCATCGTTGTACAGCGAGCGCACGCCGGAATAGGACCAGACCAGTTCGTCGGGCGTGATCTTGTCGCGGAAATATTGGTTCGCCACCTCGCAAAGATACATGATCTCGGCCGGATCAGGCGCCGGCGATTTCAGATCGCCGACGAACTTCTCGTCCGTGGTGCCGATCAGCGTAAAGTCTTCGGCGAAAGGCAGCGCGAAGACCACGCGACCATCAGCAGCTTGGAAAATATAGCCGCTTGAATGCTCGAACCGCCGCCGCACCACGATGTGGCTGCCTTTGATCAGCCGCGCCGGCACCTTCAACGGTTGGCGGACGATGGTCTCGGCGACCTCGCCGATCCACGGCCCCGCCGCATTCACCAGAACGCGCGCGGTGGCGGTCTCGCGCTTGCCGCGGCTGTTGAGCACCAGTTCCCATTCGTCGCGCCGCTCGACGCGGACGCAACGCGTGCGCGTGCGGATGGTGGCGCCGCGCTCGGCGGCGTCGAGGGCGTTGAGCACGACCAGCCGGCTGTCGTCGACCCAGCAATCGGAGTACTCGAAGGCGTAGCGGAAGATGCGTTTGAGCGGCTGACCGACCACATTGTGCGTCAGGTCGATGGTGCGCGACGGCGGCAGCAGCTTGCGGGGCCCCAGCCAGTCGTAAAGCATCAGGCCGAAGCGCAATTTGAGCGGCGCCCGCAGACCCGGCATCGGCGGCAGCACGAAGCGCATCGGCCGGATCAGATGCGGCGCCATGCGCAGCAGCACCTCGCGCTCGCCGAGCGCTTCGCGCACCAGGCGGAACGCACCGTGCTCGAGGTAGCGCAGGCCGCCATGGATCAGCTTGGACGATGCCGAAGAGGTGCCGGAAGCGAGATCGTTCATCTCGACCATAAGCACGCGCAGGCCGCGCCCGGCAGCGTCGCGCGCCAGGCCGGTCCCGTTGATGCCGCCGCCGATAATCGCGAGGTCGTAGTCGGCCATAGCCTGGATTCAAAGCTCTCGGAACTGATGATCGCGCCCGGCACAATCTAACGCCCGGCGCGTTAACATCACTTAAAGCCTAGCCATTCAAGCTCACGGTGAAACGCCATAGCTTGACCACAAAACGATGGAATTGAATGGCTAGGACATCGGTTTTTGGCCATATTCAGTGGCGCGAAAGTCGCTTTTAAGGACTGGAAATGCCCTCCCCCCGCCTGCTCGTGATCGAAGGCAATTCGCCCGCGACGATGGACGAGCATGTATCGTTCGGCGGCGTACCGGCGAGCAAAGGCTATTCCGACCTGCTGCGCGAATTGCTGCCGGGCGCGGCGGTCGACATCTGCTATCCGGCGGACACGGCGGCCCTTCTGCCCAAGGGCGAGGCGTTGCAGGGCTATGACGGCATCGCCATCACCGGCTCCAGCCTGCATATCTATAATGGCGGCGATGCCGTCACGCGCCAGGTCGAACTGGTGCGCGAAGCTCTCACCACCGGCACGCCGGTGTTCGGTTCGTGCTGGGGCTTGCAGATCATCACGGTGGCCACCGGCGGCGTGGTGCGAAAGAATCCGAAGGGCCGCGAGATCGGCTTCGGCCGCGGCATCCGGCTGACCGAGGCGGGCCGCAAGCATCCGATGTATGTCGGCAAGCTCGACGTCTTCAACGCGCCGACCGTGCATCTCGACGAGGTCGAGGTGCTGCCGCCGGGCGCGACCGTGCTCGCCAGCAACGCGACCTCCGCGGTGCAGAGCGTCGAGTTCAAGACCGGCGCATCCGTCGCGTGGGGCGTTCAGTATCACCCAGAATATCCGTTGCGCGAACTGGCTACCATCGTTCGCCGCATCGGCACGCGACTTATCGGCGAGGGTTTTTTCGCCGAGGAAGCCGACGTGAAGGCCTTCGCACAGGATCTCGACGCGCTCGACGCCGATCCGGAATGCATGCGGCTGTCGTGGCGGCACGGCATCAGCCGCAACGTGCTCGACAAGAAGTTGCGCGTCAGCGAAGTCGCCAACTGGATGGAATATCAGGTGCTGCCGATGCGGGTGAAAAGAGGACGCGGGTGATGGTCTATGCCGGCAAGCACGTCGTCGTCACTGGCGGTACCGGCGCGCTTGGCGCGGCGGTGGTTGGCGGACTGCTTAAGGCCGGCGCGACCTGCATCGTGCCGTTTCGGCGCGACAGCGAAGCACAACGCTTTGAACACCGCGACCATGCCAGGGTGAAACTGGTCGCGGCCGGCGACCTCGCCGATGAAGCCGCGATCGCGCGGCTCTATGACGGCACGCCGTTGTGGGCGTCGATCCACATCGCCGGCGGCTTTGCGCCGGGCAAGGTGGCCGACACCGGCAAAGTGGCGCTGATGGCGCAGATCGATGGCAATCTGGTCTCGTGTTTTCTGTGCTGCCGCGCGGCCATCAAGGCGATGGCTGGCAATGGCGGCCGCATCGTCAATGTCGCAGCGCGCCCGGCGCTGGAGCCGCGCACGGGCGCCGGCATGACCGCCTATACGATCGCAAAAAGTGGCGTCGCCACGCTGACCGTGGCGCTGGCCGAGGAAGTGGCGAAGGACGGCATTCTGGTCAATGCGGTGGCGCCGTCGATCATGGACACGCCGGCCAACCGCAAGGCGATGCCGAAAGCGGATTTCGACAAGTGGCCGAAGGTGGAAGAGGTCGCGGCGACGATTCTGTTTCTCGCCTCACCGGACAACACGGTCACGCGCGGCGCCGTCGTGCCGGTGTATGGCAAGGCGTAACTCTGCTGTCATCATCCGAGAAAGCGGATGATCCAGTAACCCCGGTGTCGGCGGATTGACGCAAGCTTGCGTTTACTGGATGGCCGCATGCGCGGGCATGACAATCGTTACCCCGCGATCGGGACCAGTTCCAACGACGGGCGCAGCATTCGCTGCACGGTATTTGAAGCAACCACCGTGCGGCCTTCGGCATAGGCTTCGTGGTTCTTCTCGATGTCGTCTAGCTCGTACAGATAATTCACCATCAGGCCGTGGCCCTGCGCGATGGCCTTGTCCGATGTGTCGCCGAGCCAGTTAATGCGTTCCAGCCGCGCGCCGTTGCCGAGATGGAAACGCGCGACCGCATCGACCGGCAGGCCGGCCGGCGTCTTGGCCCGCAGATAATAGAAGGCGGCGGCGCGCCGCAGCGGGTCCTCAAGCTTGGTGAAAATCTCCGGATCGGTCCACCAATGCGGCCGCTCCATCAGCGTCAGCGCCGCGCGCTCGCTGTCGTTGAGCACGGTCGAAGTTTCGTTCGCCGCCTCACGGGCGAGCCAGCGCGCGAAATTCGGCACCGGCGACAAAGTGACGAAGGTGGTGAGCTTGGGCAGTTCGCGGCGGATTTCCTCGACCACCTGCTTGATCAGGAAATTGCCGAACGACACGCCGGCCAGCCCGCGCTGGCAATTCGAGATCGAATAGAACACCGCGACGCGCGCCTTCTCCAGCGGCACGAATTCCAGCCGGCCGCTGGCCAGAATCGGCGCAATCGCGCCGGGGATGTCGCGCTCCAGCGCGACCTCGACGAAGATCAAAGGCTCGTCGACCAGCGCGGGATGAAAGAAGGCGTAGCAGCGCCGGTCCGGCGGATCGATGCGGCGGCGCAGATCGTCCCAGTCGCGAATTTCGTGAACCGCTTCGTAGCGGATGATTTTTTCCAGAATGATGGCCGGCGTCGACCAGTCGATATGCCGCAGCACCAGAAAGCCGCGATTGAACCAGGATGTGAACAGATGCACGAAGTCGTCATTGACCGGCGCAAGCTCGGCACGTTTGCCGAGTACATCGATGAGTTGCTCGCGCATGCGCACCAGCGCGCGGGTACCGCCGGGCGCGAGGTTGAGGCGGCGAAACAATTCCTGCCGGCGCGGTTCGGACGCCGCATGCACGTCGGCCGCGGTCGCATCGGACGGCTGCGCGCGCCAGGCCGCGATCGCCTCATCCATGCGCGCCGGATCGGTGCCGAAGCGCTGCGCCAGCGCCTCGAAAAAGGCAATACGCGGTCCGATGGTCAATTCGGCATAATGACCGAGGATTTCACGCGCCAGGGCCACCCCGGAGGCCTCGCCGCGCCCGGAGAGCAAATGTTCGCATAGCTCGATCAGGTTTTCCGATCGTGCGGAGGCGTCGCCACGCCGGTCGCGGCCCCGATCGAGCAGCGCGCGGCCGCGATCGGAGATCGTCTGCAGCAATTCACCAAAGAAAGAGGTATTCATACTGTCCCCAAAGCCAGGCGCGCCGCTGCGCCGCACCAATATGCACGAAAAGCCCGTTCTGCGACATCCTACAGAGGGCGCAGACACGGACGGCGCAATTTTCATCACAACAAATAACCGCCGCATGCGGTTCCGGCAGATGGCGCTGGATCGACTGCGACCAATCACCGGACTTGCACGATCGGCACCGGCACCGCATTCTGCGGACTTGGGAGGACGGGGGATGCCGAAATGGCGCCCACGCAACGTTTGAGAGGGACTGGGTTTGACCGTCGTTGAGGCCGATAAAGACGTGCGCGGACGACCGGACGCGCAGCCGGGAGCGACTGCGCCCCTGCTCCAAGTCGAGGATCTGCATACGCAATTCCACACGTCGCGCGGCATCGTGCGCGCGGTCGAGGGCGTCAGCTTTTCGGTCGACCGTGGCGAGGTGGTGGCAATCGTCGGCGAGTCCGGCTCGGGCAAATCCGTCACCGCGCTGTCGATCATGCGGCTGCTGCCACGCCTCACCGGCAAGATTCCGCAAGGCCGCGTCACGTTCGACGGCCGCAATCTGCTCGATCTCGACGACGAGCAGATGCGCGAGATTCGCGGCCGCGACATCTCGATGATCTTTCAGGAGCCGATGACCTCGCTCAACCCGATCTTGACGATCGGCTTGCAGATCAAGGAGCCGCTCCAGATTCATCTCGGCATGAGCGACGATGAGGCGCAGGCGCGGGCGATCGAGCTTTTGAACCTGGTCGGCATCACCGATCCGGAACGGCGGCTCGACCAGTATCCGCATCAATTCTCCGGCGGCATGCGCCAGCGCGTCATGATTGCGATCGGGCTGGCCTGCAATCCCAAGCTCATCATCGCCGACGAGCCGACCACCGCGCTCGACGTCACCATCCAGGCGCAGATTCTCGAGCTGATGAAGAATCTGTCGCGCAAATTGAACATCGCGCTGATCATCATCACCCATAATCTCGGCGTCGTCGCCCGCTATGCCGACCGCGTCATCGTGATGTATGCCGCTCGTGTCGCCGAGCAGGGCCCGGCCGAGCAGCTCTTTCACAAGCCACGCCATCCCTACACGATGGGGCTGTTGCGCTCGGTGCCGCGACTCGACCATCCGCGCGGCAGCAAGCTGGAAACCATCGAGGGCCTGCCGCCCAATCTCGCCAACGTCAGCACCGCTTGCCGGTTCGCGCCGCGCTGCCCGTTCCGCATACCCGTCTGCGAGCAGGAACCGCCGCTTTATCCGACCGATACCGGCAGCCTGTCGCGCTGCCACCGCCACGCCGAAATCGCCGAAGGCAAGATCACCTGGTCGAGCCTCGGCGGCGTCGGCCTGAACTTCGCCGCCAACACCGAAGCCCCGGTGCTGTCGGTGCGTCATCTGACCAAACACTTCTCTGTGTCCGGCGGACTGCGCGGTGCCAGCGGCACCGTGCGCGCGGTCGAGGATGTGTCGTTTGACATCTATCCGGGCGAGACGCTCGGCCTGGTCGGCGAATCCGGCTGCGGCAAGACCACCGTCGGACGCCTGATCCTGCGGCTGGAAGAGCCTTCCGCCGGCGAAATTCATTTCGAGGGCGTCAACCTGTCGACAGGTTCGGCGGCCGAACTCAAAGCCATGCGACGGAAGGTCCAGGTCATTTTCCAGGACCCGTATTCATCGCTCAATCCGCGCATGACCGTGGGTCAGATCATCGGCGAGCCGCTGCACGTCTACAAGATCGTCTCCGGCCGCAAGCAGAATGAAGAGCGCGTCGCCGACCTTCTGGAAAATGTCGGCTTGCGTCCTGAAATGGCCGAGCGCTATCCGCATCAATTATCGGGTGGACAGCGGCAGCGCGTCGGCATCGCCCGCGCGCTGGCGATGGAGCCTTCCTTCATCGTCTGCGACGAAGCGGTGTCTGCTCTCGACGTGTCGATCCAGGGCCAGATCATCAATCTGCTCGAGGAACTGCAGCGCAAATTCCGCCTCGCTTATCTGTTCATCGCCCACGACCTCGCCGTCGTCCGCCATATCTCGGCGCGCGTTGTGGTGATGTATTTCGGCCGCGTCATGGAGATCGCCGACCGCGACGTCATTTATGGCGGCTCGCTGCATCCTTATACGAAAGTCTTGCTGGACGCCGCTCCGGTGCCTGATCCGACAATAGAAAAGCAGCGCGAACCGCGGCTGATCAAAGGCGAACTGCCGAGCCATCTGGCGCCGCCGACCGGATGCGTCTTTAATACGCGCTGTCCGCTGGCCTCACAGGAATGCCGCGAAGTCATTCCACCACTCGAAGAGAAAAGGCCGGGCCATTTCGCGGCCTGTATCAAAGTCTAACGGACGACAATAAGCTTTTAAAAAAGTGCACACAGGAGGAGACACGATGAAGATTTCCCGAAGAACAGCCCTGCAAGGGACGGCCGGAGCGCTTGCTCTCGGCATGAGCGGTTTCAATTTCGATTTCACCAAAGCCAATGCGCAGGCGCCCAACATCAAGCGCGGCGGCACCTTGAATTTTGCCATCAGCGCGGAAGCGCCGCACTACGATCCCCCCGCCAGTGACACCTATGCGACGCTGCATCTCGCGGCGCCGTTCTATTCGACGCTGCTGCGCTTCGATCTGGCTAAATTCCCGGCAGTCCAAGGCGACCTGGCGGCGTCGTGGACGGTTGCCCCCGACCTGATGACCTACACGTTCAAGCTGACGCCGAACGTCAAGTTCCACGACGGCCAAGCGTTGACCTCGGCCGACGTCAAGGCGACCTATGACCGGATGCGCAACCCGCCGACCGGCGTGGTGTCGACCCGAAAGGCGACCTTCGCCGACATCGATACGATTGAAACGCCAGACCCGCTGACCGTCGTCTTCAAGATGAAGGCCGTGAACGCCTCGATGCTCGAACACTTTGCGTCGCCGTGGAACGTGATCTACGCCGCCAAGGACATCACCGAGAACCCGGCAGCGCCGCGTACCAAGATCAACGGCACCGGACCGTTCACTTTTGTCGAACACGTCAAAGGCAGCCACGTCGCCGGCAAGAAGAACGAAGCCTACTTCAAAAAGGGCTTCCCGTATCTGGACGGCTTCAAGGGCATCTTCACGCTGCAGGCGGCGGCGATGCTCAACGCCGTGCAGGGCGGCCAGGTCCTCGGCGAATTCCGCGGCATTTCGCCGGCCGAACGCGACCGCCTGGTGCAGACCATGGGCGACAAGATCCGTATCCAGGAGTCGAGCTGGACGCTCAATCTGCTGGTCTGCTTCAACGTCGACAAGAAGCCGTTCGACGACGTGCGGGTGCGCCGCGCGCTGCTGATGGCGATCGACCGTTGGGGCGGCAGTGTCGGCCTGTCCAAGATTTCGACCTTGCGCTCGGTCGGCGGCGTGATCCGCCCCGGCTCGCCCTTCGCAACGCCGGAAGCCGAACTGGTCAAGCTGCCGGGCTTCTCCAAGGACATCAAGAAGTCGCGCGAGGAAGCCAAGAAGCTCTTGAAGGAAGCCGGCCACGAGAACCTCAAGTTCACGCTGTGGAACCGTAACCTGGCGATGCCTTACACGCCGGCCGGCATCTTCCTGGTCGACCAGTGGCGCCAGATCGGCGTCGAAGTCGAGCACAAGCAGTCCGATACCGGGCCGTATCTCGCCACCATGAATGCCGGCAACCACGACGTGGCCATCGACTTCTCGAACCTGTTCATGGACGATTCGAGCCTCGGCCTTGCCAAGTATCTCTCGATCGGACGCGCGCCGGAAAACCGCTCGCGGTCGAAAGACGAAGAACTCGACAAGATCTATGACGCGCATCTGCGCGAACGCGATCCGGAAAAGCGCAAGGCAATGATTCGGGCCTTCGAGAAGCGCGTGTTCGAGCAAGCCTACCAGCAGCCGCTGCTGTGGTGGCACCGTATCGTGCCGACCCACAAGACGCTGATGGGCTGGCCGATGTCGCCAAGCCATAATCTCGGCCAGCAGCTCGAAGCTGTCTGGATCAACGCGTAACTCTTGTCCCGGACGCGGCGCAGCGCGAACGCGCTGCGCCGCAGAGCCGGGACCTTTACGGGACTTGCCTTAACGATCCCGGGTCAGCAGCGCAACACTTCGTGCTGCGCTGCGCCCGGGACAAGGAAATGTGAATGCTGCGCTATTCCATCAATCGCGTTCTGCTGATGATCCCGACTTTGCTCGGCGTCGCGGTGCTTGTGTTCTTCCTGTTGCGCATCGTTCCTGGCGATATCGTCGAGATCAAGCTGCGCGGCGATGGCGGCACCGTCACCCAGGAAACCATCGAACTCGAGCGCAAGCGGCTCGGCCTCGACCGGCCTCTGATCAACCAGTTCGGGACCTGGATGGTCGGCATGGCGACGCTCGACTTCGGCGATTCGATGTGGACGGAACGCCCGGTGGTCACCGAAATCGCCGGTCGCCTTGAGCTCTCGCTGCAAGTCGCCATCATGGCGACGCTGATCGCCATTCTGCTGGCGATACCCATGGGAACGGCGGCTGCGCTGTTCCGCGACAGTTGGATTGACTACACGGTGCGCCTGATCACCATCGGCGGCCTGTCGATACCGTCTTTCTGGTTCGGTATGCTGATCATGCTGACGCTGCTCGGCCTGTTCAACTGGCTGCCGCCAATCACCTTCACACCGATCTATGTCGACCCGGTCGCCAACCTGACGCAGTTGATATGGCCCGCGTTGGCGGTGGGCTATCGCTACTGCGCCGTGGTCGCGCGCATGATCCGCTCGTCGCTGCTCGAGGTGATGAACGAGGACTACATCCGCACCGCGCGCGCAAAGGGCGTATATGAAAAACTCGTCGTCTCGCGTCACGCGCTGCGCAACGCGCTGCTGCCGGCGATCACCGTCATCGGCCTGGAATTCACCTTCCTGATCGGCGGCCTCGTCGTTACCGAGCAGGTGTTCAACCTCAATGGCATCGGCCAATTGTTCGTGCAAAGCGTGTCGCGCAACGATTTCACGCTGATCCAGGGCATGGTGATGCTGATCGCCGCGTTCTACGTGTTCGTCAATCTCGCCATCGACCTGCTCTACGCCGTGTTCGACCCGCGCATCCGGTACAACTCATGACGATAGCCGACCCGATCCTTCCCGTTGTCCCGGTGACCGAGAGCGCGCCCGCGCCATCGCGGCAGCCGAACAGGTTTATGGATTTCTGCCGTCAGCAGCCGCTCGGCGCGGTGAGCTTCGTCATCATCTTTATGATGATGTTTGCCGGTTTCTTCTCGCCGCTGGTCGCGCCTTACGATCCGCTGGCCATCGACTTCGCGTCGCTGCTCGCCCCGCCATCGGCCGACCATTGGTGCGGCACCGACGCCTATGGCCGCGACATCTGTTCGCGCCTGATCTACGGTTCGCGCACGGCGCTGGTGATCGGCTTCACATCGTCGTTTGTCGGTTCGTCGGTCGGCGCCATTCTCGGCATCGCGTCGGCCTATTTCGGCGGCAAGATCGACGACTGGATCCAGCGCTTCGTCGACATTCTGCTCGCCTTCCCGCTGATCGTGCTGGCGCTGGTCGTGGTTGCGGCATTCCGCAAGTTCTCGGTCGGCGGCGTCGACGTCAACCTGATCGTCGCCATCGCCATCCCGATCATCCCGCGCGTCGCCCGCGTCGTGCGCGCCGCCGCTTTGTCGGTGCGGGTCGCGCCTTATGTCGACGCCGCACGCGCCGCCGGTTATTCGCACACGCGAATCATCTTCCGGCACATGGCGCCGAACGTGGTCGCGCCATACCTCATCATGCTCACCGCCTTCATCGCCCAGGCGATCCTGGCCGAAGCCTCGCTCTCGTTCCTCGGCCTCGGCGTCACCGAGCCGACCGCCGCCTGGGGCTTGATGCTGTCCGGCAATGCCGCCGACTTCTACCGGCAGGCGCCGTGGATGATCCTGTTCCCGGGCATCGCGATCAGCCTGGCGGTGTTTGCCTTCAATCTGTTCGGCGACAGCCTGCGGGACTTCCTCGATCCGCGCTTCAAAGTATAAGGGCGCCGGAAAGCGCGCCCGCTTTGGCGCGTCTGGATTGCTTCAAGAAACGCCGCAAGGAATCTCGATGTCGAAGCCACTCGCCGGTATCCGCGTTCTCGAACTCGCCCGCATTCTGGCCGGTCCCTGGGCCGGCCAGACGTTGGCCGACCTCGGCGCCGACGTCATCAAGGTCGAGCGCAAAGGCGCCGGCGACGACACGCGCGGCTGGGGTCCGCCTTTCGTGGAAGCCGCCGACGGCGGCAATCTCGGCGCCGCCTATTTCCACGCGGCCAATCGCGGCAAACGTTCGATCGAACTCGACTTCGAGACAGCGGAAGGCCAGCGCATCGTGCGCAAGCTGGCGGCGAAGTCCGACATCCTGATCGAGAACTTCAAAGTTGGCGGGCTGGCCAAGTTCGGGCTCGACTACAAGACCATGGCGAAGGACTTTCCGAAATTGATCTACTGCTCGGTGACCGGCTTCGGCCAGGACGGCCCCTATGCCGAGCGCGCCGGTTACGATCTGATGGCGCAGGGCATGGGCGGCCTCATGGACATCACCGGCATGGCGGACGGCCCGCCGACCAAGGTCGGCGGCGCTGTCTCCGACATTTTCACCGGCGTCTATTCAGTCGTCGGCATTCTGGCCGCGCTGGCGCAGCGCGAGAGGACCGGCAAAGGCGCCTATGTCGACACCGCATTGGTCGATTCGACCGTCGGCATTCTCGCCAACCAGGCGCTCAATTATCTGGTCTCGGGAAAAATCCCCCAGCGGCTCGGCAATGCGCACGCCAACATCGTGCCCTATCAGCAATTTCCGACGGCCGACGGCTATATCATCATCGCCACCGGTAACGACAACCAATACGTCAAATTGTGCCATGTGCTCGGCGCGCCGGAGCTCACAGCCGACCCGGCTTACAAGGACAATGTCGGGCGGCTACAGCATCGCGCCGAACTGATCGACAAGCTGACCGTGCTGACCAAAAAAATGAAGCGCGACGACCTGCTGGCCAAACTCGAAGAGCAGAAGGTGCCGGCCGGACCGATCAATAATCTCGAGCAGGTCTTCAACGATCCGCAGGTGCAAGCGCGCGGCATGAAGCTCGCTCTGCCGAGCGCCGCGGCCAAGGGCGGCACGATTCCGGGCGTTCGCACGCCGATCGTGATCGATGGCTGGCGCGCGGCCAGCGAACGGCCCTCGCCACGGCTCGGTGAGCACAGCGCTGAAATCCTCAAGGAAATCGGCGAAGGCTGATCAGCCAGCTGCGATGAGGCGCTGACGCAGGCGAACCATTGCAGCCGGCGCGCGTTACAATCCCCATGGCGAAAAAGACCAAAGCGAAAGCGCAACGCCGCGACACGAAGGCGGCTGGGGACGATCTGGTCGGCAAGCGGGTGCAATTCGACCGCACCACCTGGGATGCGGTCGATCTGCTGGCCCGCGAGCAGATGAAGGACCTTCCGGAAATCACCGAGGAGGCATTCCGCGACCTGTTGAAGAAATACGGCCGCTCGGCCGACTTCCGGGAGACGCTGAAAATGAGCGCGCGGCGAATGCCCAAGCGCTAACTGTTTGAGGCGACTCACGTTCGGCCGAGATGTCACTGAAATGCAACAGGCCGGATCAATCTTTCGCCCCAGGTTATCCACAAGTAGTTGAGCGCCACCCGACTCAGATACGGCTTGCGGATCGAGGCCTTTTTCGGGGGAAAGCAATGCGCTTGGAGACGGGCGACTACCGGTCCTCTCAGTTCGACGAGCGTAGCGTTGACGACCAGACGGCCGATCAGAGCCAACTGACGCCGGCAAGGCGCGCCGCGCTCGATGCGCTGGAACGCGAATTCCACGACCTGCTGCAGCACGCTGCGCTAACTCGCGCGGCTTGAGCGCACTTTCAGCGGCCCGGTTCGCAAGCGTCGGCGGCATCGGCTATTCTCGCGCGGCGGCGGCCGATCGCCGCCGTTGCCGTTTGGACCTGATGCCATGGAAGCCGACGCCCTCCGCCGCCTGCATTACGCCGCCGCCATCGCCTGCGGCGTGTTCGCGGCACTGTCGGTCCACATTGCGCTGACGGTGTTCGGCGCGGGGATCGATGCGGTGCTGCGCGACGCCGCCGCCGGTCACCGGCAGCAACTGGCCTCGGCCTTGGCCTGGTGGGCGATCGGCGGAGCGGGCTTTTTCAGCGCCTGGGGCACGGGCGCCTATCTGATCGCGGCGGCGCGCGAACGCGCCTTCGTCTTTCGCCTCGCGCAGCGCTTTCTGGTCGCTGTCGCCTTCGCCGTCGCCACCGCCGGCGGCATCATGAGCCGCAGCGGCAATCTCGGCGGCACCATCGACGTCATCGCCGGGCTGACCGCGCTGACGCTTGGCCTGATCTGCGCCTTCTGTGGCGCGCGGCTGGCCTATCTCAACGCCGAGCAGGTCTGAGCGTCAGCCCGGGGTATCGGTGATCATCGGGTTGGGCCGGTTCTTCGGCTTCTTGTTCTTCTTCGGCCCCTTGTGCTTGGCAAAAGCGGGTTTGGAAAAATGCGGCTTGCCTTCATGCTTGCCGAACGCCGGTTTGGCAAAATGAGGCTTGTCTTCGCGGCGCGGCGCGCTGTCGGTCGCCGGCTTGTGGTCATAATGCGTCTTCTTGCCGAGGTAGGGCTTCTTCTCGAAGCCCGGCTTGGTCCCGAATTCGCGCTTCTTCGCGTAGTCCGGCTTTTTCTTGTCAAAGTCCGGCTTCTTGTCGAAATGCGGCTTCTTGCCCAGATACGGCTTTTTCTCGAAGCGCGGTTTGTCGACGAAAACCGGCTTGGTTTCGGCGCGCGATTCGAGCTTGGTTTCAGCCCCTCGTGGCTCGAATTTTGGCTCAACCTTTGCCTCAACCTTGGGAACGAACGGCGGCGGGCTCGCCTTGACCGGCGCCCCCTCGCCCTGCGGACCGTTCGGCAGAGCGGTGATGACGTGCTGCTCCTTATCCGGACGCTGGATTTTGGTGGTGAACTTGTCGACCGCATCCTTGGCGATTTCGAATTCGGAATGGTCCTCATAAATCCGAATCGCGCCGATCTCGTCCTTGTTGACGCCGCCGCGGCGGCAGATCATCGGCAACAGCCAGCGCGCCTCGGCCTTTTTCTGCTTTCCGGCGGAAACGCGAAACCAGACACTGCCGCCCGGCAGGCTTTCGCGGGCGCGCGGCTTGCGTTCGCTGCGCTCCGTCGGCGCGAAACTGTCGTCGCCGCGCTGTGAGCGGCCGTCGCGACCGCGGCTGCGATCGTTGCGTTCGGCGAAGCGGTCCTGAAAACGATCCTGACCGGGATCGAGAATATCCTCGGGCGCCGGCAGCCGCGCGCGATAGAGCCGCGCCAACGCCGACGCGATGGCCTCAGGCGTGCGCTCGGCGAGCAGCGCGCGCGCCAAGGTCAGATCGTCCTCGGTCGCTTCCTCGGTGAACAGATCGTCCTGCATCATGCGCTGCTGATCGAGCGCACGAATTTCGTCGGCCTGTGGCGCCGTGCCCCAGACCGCGTCGATACCGGCCTGACGCAGCATGATCTCGGCCTTGCGGCGGCGCGCCGGCGGCACCAGCATGACGCTGACGCCCTTGCGGCCGGCCCGACCGGTGCGGCCGGAACGGTGTTGTAGCACTTCCGCATCGTTCGGCAGATCGGCATGAATGACGAGGCCGAGATTGGGTAGATCGATGCCGCGCGCGGCGACATCGGTGGCGACGCAGATGCGCGAGCGGCCGTCGCGCAATGACTGGAGCGCGTGGGTGCGCTCGTTCTGCGACAGCTCGCCGGACAACGCGACGACGGAAAAGCCGCGCTCCAGAAGTGCCGCCTGCAAATGATTGACCGCGTTGCGGGTGTTGCAGAACACGATGGCGCCGGGCGACTCATAGAACCGCAGCACATTGACCACCGCGTGCTCGATATCATGCGTGGCGACGCGGATCGCCCGATACTCGATGTCGGCATGGCCGCCTTCGTCGCCGGCGACTTCGATGCGCATCGCGTTCTTCTGATATTGCCTGGCCAGCGCGACGATGCCGCGCGGCAAGGTTGCCGAGAACATCAACGCGCGGCGTTCCTCCGGCATGGTCTTGAGGATGAATTCGAGATCCTCGCGGAAACCTAGATCAAGCATCTCGTCGGCCTCGTCGAGCACGACGGCTTTCAACTCCGACACGTCGAGCCGGCCGCGCCGCAGATGGTCGCAAAGCCGGCCGGGCGTGCCGACGACGATATGCGCGCCATCGGCCAGTTCGCGCTGCTCGCGGCGCGGGTCCATGCCGCCGACGCAGGAGACGACGCGCGCGCCGGTAAATTGATAGAGCCAGGTCAGTTCGCGCTGCACCTGCAAGGCCAGTTCGCGCGTGGGCGCGACGACCAGCGCCAAAGGCTTGGCGCCGCGCTCGAAGCGGCCGTTGTCGCCGAGCAGGTCTTTGCCGATCGCCAGGCCATAGGCCACGGTCTTGCCCGAGCCGGTCTGCGCCGAAACTAGAAGATCGCGGCCGCTGGCCGCGTCCGCCAGCACGGCGGTCTGCACCGGAGTCGGCTCATTGTAATTGCGCTCGACCAGCGCGCGGTCGAGTTGGGGGCTTGTCGGCAAGAATGTCACGAGATGTCAGACCTTGGGCTGCGGCCGAATAAGAGAATCGAACCGGATGGAGGCGCCGGGACACGGCAGCGCGTCTGCGCCACCGCGAGAAACGACGGTATGGGTGATGTGGGGATGCTTTAGACCATGACAAGGAAAAGCGCCAATCCGGGCCGGCGATTTCGCCGCGAATGGGCACATTTACCGCCAAATAGCGGCTAATCCGTGCCTCAGCGTTAACGCAAGCCGGTTTGGCGCGCTCGGAGAGATTCGAACTCCCGACCCTCGGATTCGAAGTCCGATGCTCTATCCAGCTGAGCTACGAGCGCCGCGGGGACCTTTTAGCGCGTTTCGGCGCTTTTGCCAGCACCGTCCGAAAGCGTGGCCAAGAACGTATCATTGTAACGCTCAATACACGTTTTCAGCACCTCGTCGCCGGCCCTGGTCCACCAGTCCTGAGCGGAGAAAATCTCGATCTCGGTGTGGCCCTTGTAGCCGGCCTTCTCGATCCAGCCGCGGATGCGCGGCAGATCGATGACGCCGTCGCCCGGCATGCCGCGATCGAGCAGCAGGTCCCTGGTCGGCACCAGCCAGTCGCAGATGTGATAGCCGAGAATGCGCTTTTCGCGGCCGGCCCGCGCGATCTGCGCCTCCAGCTCGGGGTCCCACCACAGGTGGTAGACGTCGATCGCGACACCGACATCGTCGCCGAGCTGCCCAGCCATATCCAGCGCCTGCTTCACCGTGTTCACGCAGGCGCGGTCGCCGGCATACATCGGGTGCAGCGGTTCGATGGCCAGCGGCACCTTGCTGGCGCGCGCATGCGGCAGCAAAGCGGCGATGCCGTCCGCCACCATCTGGCGCGCGGCGGCAATATCGCGCGAGCCCTTCGGCAGACCGCCGACCACCAGGACAAGGCACTCCGCGCCAAGGGCTGCCGCCTCATCCACGGCGCGCTTGTTGTCGTCGATCACCGCCTGCCGGCCGGCGGCGTCGGCGGCCGGAAACATGCCGCCACGGCAATAACCGGAGACGCGCATGCCGTTGTCCTTGACCGCCTTGACCGCGACATCGAGGCCGACAGTCGCCACCTGATCGCGCCACGGATCGACGCAGGTGATGCCGTGACGCGCGCAGGCCTCCACCGCCTCCACCAGATTCCACTGCTGGCGCACGGTGGCCAGATTGATCGAGAGGCCTTCGGTTCGCATACTCACTCCGCCTTCGCGCTGAGATTCATTAGGGTCCAGTCGGGCACCACGGCGCTGCCGAGTCCATGAGCCTGCGCAATCGAGCGCAGCGACAGCGCGCCGTTCTGGATGTTCAGGCGGGCGCGGCCATTGGCGGCGCGCTTGTAGAGATCGCCATGCGCGGCGAGATAGGCATCCTGCTCGGCCTGCGGCGCGCCGGCCATGCCGTCGACATAGTGATGGCCGTTGCGCTCGACATGCGTCGCGCCGATCAGCGAGGCGAGCAACAGGTCCTGCTGCACGGCGATGCCGCCTTGCGTCGTCAGGTCTTCCGCCGACATGACGAAGCCGCCACCATATTGCTCGTTGTAATGCGCGACGCGGGCGCTGTTGAGCAGCGCGCGGTAGAAACCCTTGCACGATTTCGACGAGATGCCGCGATAGCCGAGTTCGCGGGCGCGCGGAAACACGTCGTAGTCGGAATCGGATTCGTCGATCTCGACGGCGATATCCTTCGCCAAAGGATGCACCGGTTTGCTTAGAGCCTGCGCGCGGGCGATCGGCTGTTCGATCAGCAGCATCGACGCCTTCAACCGGGCGAGACGGCTGTCCTCGCCGATCCGCCGCCACAGGCCGAGCACTGCATCGACATTCTCGTATTGCTCATTGCCGTCGAGCGTCGCCTTGTAGGGCGCAGCCGAGCGGTCGAGCACGGCGGCGATCTGCGCCAGCCGGTCGATGTCGGCATCTATCGTGCCGCCGACCTTGAGCTTGAAATAGACGTGGCCGTAGGCGGCGATGACCTCTTCAAGACTTTCCGGCAGGCCATCGTCGAGGCGCCTGCCCTCAGTGTCCGCGCGGGTGATGGCGTCGACGAGGCCGACGGTGTGGCGCGCAAAGATCGTGTCCGCCGGCTTCACGCCCGTGAGATATCTGGCAAGGTCAAAGCCGGCGAGGTCCGGCGTCAGCGATGCATCGATGCCGAGCCGATTGCCGCGCACCAGAACGGCGGCGGGCACGCCGTCGAGCCGGCCAAGCGCGTCGATGATCGCGCGTTCGATCAAGGCGACACCGAAGGACGCCACCAGGCCATTCAGGTCCGCCGCCGCGCATTCCGCGCGGTGACCGGCATTGGCGGCGGCGGTGATGCCGAAAGCGGTCTGTTCGCCTGCCCCCGCCATATGACGGAGCGCGATCGCCACCGCGCGGCGCAGCTGGTTGAAATTATCGTCGTTGGTCAGGTCCGGCGACTTGTCGAACCATTTGGGCACCAAGAGTTCAGCGGAGATGCCTTCGCCTTCGCGGCCATCGGCCATGCGAACGCGGGCGCGGATGAACAACTGCGGCGCTTCGCGCAATGTGACGACGCCGAAGCGGAACGGCAGCCGCAGTGTCACCGGGCGTTCGAAGGCCCGGGCTTCGATCAGGCGCAGTTTCGGCGCGGCATCGGTCATCGCGGGGATGCTTCCATAAGGCCACGCACGTAGCCGATCGCGCGCGCGGCGCAGGTCGGCCCGTCGGGCACGTAGACGAAAGGCTCGATGCCGAAGTCACCGGCGTAGTTCTGATCGCGCAACGCCGCGAAGATCGGCGCAAAGGCCAAATCGCCCTCCCCCGGCCCGCGCCGGTTCGGGTCGTTGAGATGGACATGCGCGATCAAGCCGGTCGGCAGCCAGCGTCTGATGGCATCCGGAATCGATTCGGTCTCGGTCGCGCCGGCCGAACTGCAATCCAGCATGGTGCGCAGCGCCGGATTGCCGATTGTCGTGACGATCGCAACCGCTTCGGCGATGGTGTTGATGTGGTCGGTCTGCCGGCGTGACAAAGGCTCGACGCAATAGACCACGCCGGCGCTCGCCGCGGCATCGGCGGCGGCGGCAAAGCATTCGATCGCGTGCTTGCGGCCCTCGTCCTCGAAGCCGGGCTCGAGTTTGCGCTGATCGGGCGAGCCGTGCACCAGCACCTTGCCGCCAAGCTCGGCAGCAAGGCCGCACAGATCGCGCATGACACCGATGGTGCGGGCGCGCTGCGCGGCGTCGCGCGCGGTGATCGACAGGCCCGCCGGGGCGCGCATCAGATAATGCAGGCCGGTGATGACGATGCCGGCGTCTTCGGCGGCGCGGCGCAACGCGGTGCGCTTGGCCGACGGCAGAAGATGCGGCTCGGCATCGACTGTAAATGGCGAGAGCTCAAGGCCGTCATAGCCAAGCTGCGCCGCCACCTCGCATTGCCGCTCGAACGGCAGCTCCGCGATCACTTCGTTGCATAGCCCTACCAGCATCGTGCGATCATCCCGGCCGAAAGTCGTCGATTTGGCGCAAGACGCCGCACATGCCGTAGCTTACCCTGGCATCGGCCAATGCCCAGTGCTCCGCCTGCGGCGTCACGGTCGCGGCGGCCAGCCGGCGGAACGCCGTCGTCGCCTGCCGCAAAGGCCCACGCTCGATTGCCTCGGCCATTGTCGCCGTGCGCGAAGCAAGCGTTCCCCGATGCACCGCAAGGAACCGCTCGAGCTCGCGCGCATAGGCGGGCCTATCCGTCTCCCAAAGCCGCATCAGACCGGCGTAGGCCACAGCCGAAAGATCGCGCCGCTTCAGTCCTCCTTCGAGGCCGGTTGAAACCAGCGCACGCGCCTCTTCATAGCGTGCGGGCTCGGCATCGATCTCCGGGCCGAAATAAATGCGCGCATCGCCGCGTTCCGGCAAACCGGAATTGCCCATGATCGCCAATACCCGGCAATGGTCGACGCTGATCGACCGGTGCAGCGTGCCGGCGGAGAATTGCACGAAGCTGCCGGGCTCAATGGCGACGCGGCGATAACCGCGCTCCGGGTCGTGAAGCTCAATGGCGCCGCTGCCGGACAGTCCGAAATAGGCTTCGTCGGTGATGGCGTGAATATGCGCGCATCCAGCCTGCATGCCGTCGGGACCAGGGCGCTGATCGTAGACGTCCAGCACCGTAAGTCCGATTCCGCCGATGAGCGCATGGGTCATCGGTCGTCTCCATGCCGCGCCGGCTCCGGATCGCTTCGCTCAGTCGACGGGCGTCCCGATGCTTTTGTGCCGGCGGCGAGCCGGCCGAGATCGACGAACGGGCCAAGCAGCAATTCGCAATACGCACGAACGAAAGCAACGATGGTGTCCGCCAGGATGCCAAAATAGACGGACAGAGCGCTCATCAAAGGGTGAGAGGCGCCCTCGGCCGCCTTGCCGCTACGCCGCGATGCAATCAATATCACGACCAGCGCAAAATGCGCGCGCACAAATCCGGTGACAAGGCCGACGGTTGCGCTCATCGCGGCTTGTATTTTTGGTCCGATATAGCGGCGGCACGGACCGATACTCATGACGATCGTGGCGATGCACATCAGTATGAGAACGACCGAGATCGGCCGGGTGAAATAGAACATGAAGTCACCGTCATGGATGACCCATGAACGACGGAAGCTCTTGTCGAAGATGTCGCCGAGCACGATACCAAGCACCAGCGGCGCCATCGGATACTTCATCTCGCGCAGCACGAAACCGATGATGCCGAACACGACCATCACCCAGACG
>JAUSBQ010000140.1 GCA_030651965.1 Pseudolabrys sp.
GGCGGCGGTGGTGGCGGCTCGCGCACGTCCCATTGGCAAAGGCGATAGTCGCCTTTGCGTTCGGCGTAATCGATGTGGATGTGTTCTTCATGATAGCCGTCCGAACCGGGGCCGAGCACGGTCTTGAAGCGCACGCAGGCGCTGCGCCGCGCGCCCTCGCGCAGCGGTTTGTCGGCCTTGATATCGGTGAGGTGGATGTAGCGTCCGTCCTGCAAGGTGAAGCCGCGCAGGTCGATCGCATTGGCCTTGCCGTGCTCGGAGACCTTGCCGAACATCTTGCGGTTGCGGCCGCGGCAACTGAAGTCGTCGTAGGTCTCGAGACTCTTCAAGACGCCGCCCACGGCGGCAACGAGCGGCGCGGTGTCGTCACGCAGCCACAGCGCCAGTTGCTCGGCTATCGGACATTGCAGATAGGGCGCCGGCTTGATGTCGACCTTCTTGCCGCCGACCATCACGGCATCCATCCGCACGATGTCGGTGCCGCCGCAGGCGCCCGGCCCGATCAGGCGCGGCATCGCGGCGACGACGGCGACCTTTTCCAGCCGCTGGCGGCAGGCCGACGGCGCGCTGGTGACCTCGGCGGTGTTGAAATCCTCGCCGGCGGCCTCGCGGAAGGTCTTCGGCTCGGTCCACAGGGTCGCGATCCAGGACGGCAGCAGACCCATTTTCGGGCGCGGCCGGGGAAGCGGAATGCCATTCGCCGCCGGCGCGGCGGCCGCCTGCTCCGCGGGCTTTTGCGCCGGCTGGCTGGAGGCGACGCCGCAGCCGAAGGCGGCCAGCATGACACTTGCAACACTTGAAACAAGTACTCGCGCCACAAGTGTTCGCATTGTGCCGGTGTCGGGCAGGATTGCGGCAATTGTGCGGGACAGCATGGCTTTACCTTGCACGGATGCATTCGCCCGCTAATTTAAGGCCTTGGCTGGCGAGGGGCCGGCCCAAAAGACAAGAAATTGGACTGCGAGAGGGAATAGCCATGCTCGGCCTGATGTCGGACTTTCCGCTGCTGCTGCATCGTATCATCGACCACGCCGCCAAATACCATGGCGAGCGCAAGGTCATCACCCGCTCGGTCGAGGGGCCGATCGTGGAGACCAACTATGCGCAGATTCGCGCCCGCTCGCTGAAGGTGGCGCAGCAGCTGGAGCGCGACGGCATCAAACTGGGCGACCGGGTGGCAACCTTGGCCTGGAATACCTGGCGGCATCTGGAAACCTGGTACGGCATTCTCGGCCTGGGCGCGATCTATCACACCGTCAATCCACGGCTGTTTCCCGACCAGATCGTCTGGATCGTCAACCACGCCGAAGACCGCATGATGTTCGTCGACATCACCTTCGTGCCGCTTCTGGAAAAGATCGCCGACAAACTGCCGACGATCGAGAAATATGTCGTGCTGACCGACGCCGCGCACATGCCGAAGACGACGTTGAAGAACGCGGTCGCCTATGAGGACTGGATCGCGGAGGCTGACGGCGATTTCGCCTGGCGCTCGTTCGACGAGAACACCGCCGCCGGCATGTGCTACACCTCCGGCACCACCGGCAATCCGAAGGGCGTTTTATACTCGCACCGCTCCAACATCCTGCACGCCTTCATGGCGTGCCTGCCGGATTCCAAGAACCTCGCCGCCGCCGACGTCGTGCTGCCGGTGGTGCCGCTGTTTCACGCCAATGGCTGGTCGCTGGCGTTCTCGACGCCGATGGTCGGCGCGACCTTGGTGCTGCCGGGCGCCAAGATGGACGGCGCCTCGATCTACGAACTGCTCGACACCTACAAGGTCTCGTTCACCGCGGCGGTGCCGACGATCTGGCTGATGCTGTTGCAGGACCTGGAAAAGACCGGCGCCAAGCTGCCGCACTTGAAGCGCGTCGTCATCGGCGGCTCGGCCTGCCCGCGCGCCATGACCAAGACGTTCCAGGAAAACTACGGCGTCGAGGTGGTGCATGCCTGGGGCATGACCGAGATGAGCCCGCTCGGCTCGCTGTGCACGATGAAGCCGGAATATGCGGGGCTCACCGGCGAGGCGCGGCTCGACGTGCAAATGAAGCAGGGTCATCCGCCGTTCGGCGTCGACATGAAGATCACTGATGATGCCGGCAAGGAGTTGCCGTGGGACGGCAAGACCTTCGGCCGCCTCAAGGTGCGCGGGCCGGCGGTGGCCAAGGGCTATTACCGCGTCGAGCGCGATGCGGTGTTCGAGGACGACGGCTGGTTCGACACCGGCGACGTCGGCACCATCGACGCCTACGGCTACTTGCAGATCACCGACCGCGCCAAGGACGTCATCAAGTCCGGCGGCGAATGGATTTCGACCATCGATCTGGAGAACCTCGCGGTCGGCCATCCGAAAGTGGCGGAAGCCGCCGCCATCGGCGTCGCGCATCCGAAGTGGGACGAGCGGCCGCTGCTGGTGATCGTGCTGAAGAAAGGCGAGACCGCGACCAAGGAAGAGATTTTGGGCTTCATGCAGTGCAAGATCGCAAAGTGGTGGATGCCGGACGACGTGGTGTTCGTCGATGAAATCCCGCACACGGCGACGGGGAAGATTCAGAAGATGACGCTGCGGAAGCAGTTCGAGGCGTATCGGTTGCCGGCGGGAGAAGCGGCGGAGTGAGGGGAACGGAAATTTTGAAGAATCTCAAGGAAGCGCCGCACGACCGAATTACGATTGCGTGCTTCACTTATATGGTTCGAGCCATGGAGCTAAGAAGATTTAATGGGTTCTTCTTCGGCATCATCGAAAGCACTCAGAAGCTAACAGAGAATTTGACTTTAGATGGCAAAGCTGAATTTGAGCGTATCGCCGCAGACTACCAGAAGAAGAACGGTGGCATACTGCCAGGACGTCATTTTGTTAATGAGATAGCACTTACGCGAAGCATAGAATCGTTCGATTTGTATCTCTTACAAATGTTGCGGCTTCTCTTTTCTGCAAAACCAGATCTCGTTATCGCGGAGGAGAAATTAATCGGTGAAGCAACTAAGGCTTCGTTTGAAGATACAAATGACTATTTTTTGCACCTAGCTGAGCGAAAATTGATGAAACTTTCATATAGTTCGCTTTCGGTGCTGCGAGAGTATGTGCGTGAAAGTAGCGAGATTGATCTCTTTGACACTGACGAAATCTTCGAGACAATTTGCCTAGCTACAGAGCTTCGCAATCTAATTTCCCACAATGATTGCCGGGTAAACGAAATCTTCTTAAAACGTACAAAGAGTATACCAGCTACACCTAAACTTGAACTTGGTGAAAGATTTGCGATAAGTGACGCGTTTCTAAGAAATTTGATTAGTGCAGCGGACCACGCTGTCTTTACCTACGACGAACGGGCTGCTGCGCAATTGGGTCTTCTGACCATGAATCGCTTCACATCTTTCTTCTTAAGAGGTGATTTCGCGACAAGCACAGTCTAAAGGGTTCTTCGTTTGTTGAAGAGGCACGGACTGTCAGAAGTCACTTCCTACCCCCAGCGGCCGGTGAGCCGCGGGCCGTCGCCCTTCGAGGCTCGCTGCGCGAGCGCCTCAGGGTGACGGGGAGAGACTGAGCGCGCGTCATATAGCCGTTCGTCCCCGCGAAAGC
>JAUSBQ010000130.1 GCA_030651965.1 Pseudolabrys sp.
CTTGATCGGCGGTCTCAACCCCCTCGGCGATACCCTGCAGATTCAAGTTATGCGCCATGACGATGAGCGAGCGCACAATGGCGGTATCCTGGGCGGTGGACTCGGCGGTAATATTGCGCATGAAACTCTGGTCGATTTTGATCCGCGTGAGCGGATACCGCGCCAAATAACTCAAAGATGCATAGCCGGTACCAAAATCGTCGAACGCGATATGGACGCCATCGCTGCGCAGTGAGCCCAGTTGCGCGATCATCGTGTCGTCCCGGCCGAGCGCGATGTTTTCGGTTATCTCGAGTTCGAGGGCTTCAGGCGGAAGGCCACTCTTGTGCAATGCATCGCCGACATCCTTCAGCAGCAATTCGTTCTGAAATTGCACTGGAAACAGATTGACGCCGACCCGGATTGGCGGGAGGCCCATGGCGCGCCATCTGGCGGCGTGCTCACATGACGTATTCAGAATCCACCGCCCCACCTCCAACGCGACAGGGCTCTCGGCAAGAGCATCGATAAAGGCCCCGGGCCCGATTATGCCGCGCTCCGGATGCTGCCATCGCAGAAGCGCTTCCGCGCCGACGACCGCGCCATCGCTCACGCGCAGTTGCGGCTGGAAATAAACGACGAATTCCTTGTCGGCATAGGCACGCTGGATCTCGCCGTCGAGCTCCCGGCGCGCCACCGCCTTGGCGCGCAGCGTCGGCACGAACAGACGATACATGTTGCCGCCCGCCGCTTTCGCATCGTATAGCGCCAGATCGGCATTCAAAATAAGCTCCTCGACACTTATTCCGTCGGACGTGATCGCGATCCCGGCGCTCGCACCAATGAAAAGCCGGTGGCCGCCGATGTCGAAACTGTCGCGAAACCGCTTTAAAATGAAATCGACAATTTGCCCGATTTCACCCGGGTCGCCGCAAGCCGACATCGCCAGGACGAATTCGTCGCCGCCAAGACGGTAAAACCGCATATTGTCCGCCGCGAACTCGGCCATGCGCTGAGCGACCTCCTGGAGCAGTTGGTCGCCGATCGAATGCCCGAGTGCATCGTTTACGTTCTTGAATCCATCGAGATCGAACATAGCGATCGACGCCGGCTGCCGGCCGGAAACCAGCGGCGGCTCCAGCAGCTCCGTCAGGTCGTTCTGAAGGCTCGTTCGGTTGAGTAGCGCTGTTAACTGGTCGTAGTGAGCAAGGTGCTTCAGCTTTTCTTCGGCAAGCTTACTCTCAGTCACATCCCGACCCGTGAAAAAGTACTGCTTCTCCGGTTCCGACCAGACGCCGGACCAAGCCAAAGTGGCCACGGCTCCCAGCTTATGGATATACCTCGTCTCGAAATTGCGCGTGCTCAGGCCTTGGCGCGCCAGCCGCATCTCATTCCGCGTCGAATCCAGATCCTCGGGATGAATAAATTCGATGGCGCTGCGGCCGATCATTTCTTCCGGTGAATAGCCCAGGATCGCCATGCTGCTTGGGCTCACCCGAACGAATGTCCCCTTGTCGTCGGTAACGAGAATGAGGTCCAATGACGTTTCGAAGAGACGGCGGTTTTCGCTAGCCTCCTTTGCGATGCGCGCCTCGACTTGTTTCTTCTCCGTGATGTCCTCGTGGGTGGCGACCCATCCACCATTCGGCATCGGTTGATTTGTGATCAGTATCTCGCGCCCATCCACGGTGCCCACGACCCGCTTGACGGTCTTTCCCAGACTCAACGCAGCCAAAAGCTTGGCCCCATATTGATCGGCATCGCCAACCAGGAGACCGCGTTTGGCCTGCTGTTTAAAAAGTTCCGTCAGAGAGCATCCCAGCCTTACGACGTCTCGAGAAAAGCCGTACATTTCAACGTACTGGTCGTTGCAAACAACAAGCCGCGCGTCGGCGTCGAACATGACGAGGCCTTGCGACATGTTGTTGATGGCAGTTTCCGTCAACAGCTTTTGCTTGCGAATCTCGTCATCGGACAGTTTTTGCGCAGTGATATCGACGATAGCGTTTAAGCGCGCCGGACGGCCCTGGAAGTTCATCGAGCGGGCATAAATCGACACATAAATATGCGATCCATCGGATTTTAGATGGCGCCAGGTTTTTGTGCCTTGGCTAACGTTTCCCGCGCGAATATATCGCGCAAACTCCTCCCGATCGCCGGCCGGTCGCATGTCTAACGTCGTCATCTCGAGAAACCGGTCGCGGCTAAAGCCATAGTGCTCGACCGCCGCGTCATTCACCGATAGAAACTTCTGGGTTTCATTATCGACGACCCACATCGGGATCGGGTTGTCGTCGAACAGCAGCCGGAATGATTCCTCCCGCTTCTTCAAATCGGTAATATCGATACGAACGCCGACACTGCCGCCATTGACGGTTCGATGTTCTTCGATGCGGACCCACCGCCCCTCTGACAGCTTTTGCTCGTGCGCACTCGACCGCTGCCGATGACAAGCGAGACGTTCGGCCAGCCACTCTTCTTCGCGGCCTATGGCATCGGCATATTGCCCGCGCGCAAGCCCGGCACGAAGCATATCTTCGAAGCCCATGCCCACGGCAATCGTGGCACCGCTCGCCCCATACATTTCGGCGTAGTGGTGATTCCACAAAACATAGCGATCGTCCGCGTCGAACAGCGCTATCCCTTCCGGAATGGCTTCAAAAGCATCGACCAGCCGCTGATGCACTTCGCCCAGTTCATTGATCATCAAAGACATGGACCGGTCGGTTCGCTGCCGGTCGCGATCGCTGGCATCGTAGGCCTCGGCCACGAGTTCGCCGAGCGCCACCAGGTCGACTTCTCCTGTTTCGCGCGTCGCTTTGGCGAGCTGCCTGGCAAACAATTTATGCATGGCTAGGCGACCACCTCGGTAATCGTCGTCACGGTCATGGTCTGATTGTGTAACTCGCAAATCCCCGACACCGCATGCGGTGAGATTTCACCGTACGAATAGAAGCCGAGCCGCCGCAGTTTTGGGCCGAGGGCCTCGCCGGCGGCCTCGATCTCATCCAGGGCGCGCTGACCCATTAAAATCCTGCGCCCAATACAACTGACGAGGATGGCAACGCCACTGTTGTCGCGGCAATTGTCCAAGCCATCGCGCGCCTGTTGCGCGGCATCGGCCGCGCCCAGAGCTAAGCGGTCGAAGCTACCTTTCATGAGTTGGGCGACCCAGCCCTCCGGCATATCGCCGGCAAACGTCATGGATTTTGTATTGCGGTCGACGGCGAGAACCGATCGCATGATTCGATGATCGGGACGTTTTGGATCGTTGATTTGAAGTGGAAACAGCAAGGCCGATCCCGGTAGCGCCTCGATTTCATCCTCGCCAAGATAACGCGCGTAAAGATCCAGTGCCGGTCCGCCGTCCAACTCCAGAAGAATATTGCCCTTGGCACGCGTGATCCGGCGTTTCGGCCCGAACACATCCCACCCGCCAGCGCTGCCGTGACCAATTTTGACGGCTTTTCCATAAAATCCGATCGCGGCTATCATCCGGCTGCGAGGCGGGTTATCGATGCCAACGAGCGTTTTAACAAATTGCGCGCCATCGCCGGCCAGGCCGCCGGTAATCGGCACGCCGCCGACGTGCGCGGTGGTTCCAGCTACTAGCTCGCTGCCATTGACATTCAAGCCGTCCGACAACACGAACACGCCTGCAAGGTCAGGGGACGCCAGATTTCTCCCAATTTCCTCGCCGCAGCGGCGGGAATCAGCCGCGCTATTTATTTCTACCGACGTCGCCCTGATCTTGGTGGCATCAAACCCCAGCGCGATCGCGTTAAGTTCGTCGTCAAGTTCGTCGCCGTGGATTTGACCGCCGGTCGTGCAACCCATCAAGCATGCCGTTGGAAACATGGCGCGCAATTCCGCGTACCGATCGCCATCGGCAAGACTCGCGCGAGTCCCAAAATAGAGAACCAGATCGATGTTCGGGCGCGCAACTGTCTGCCGTTTCCAGCCGCCGGAATGGCTCCAAGCTAATGGCGTTGCGAACATAACAGCCCCCGCGCACCCGTCAGACGTGCCTTTGTTACGGGACGTTAGGTAAGAAGGCTTTTGGTTGGCTTAATTTTCTTCATAAACAAATTGACTTTGCGCTTTCGGACAATTGGCCTCATAATACCTAAAATTGTAATATAATTACATACAACTATTGGTCGAGCCGACTACCTGGCTTATCCTTCAAGACTTGCCGTTCGAGGCTTGCCGTTTAAGCCCTATCCTTCAAACCTTGCCGCCCAGCAGCACATTGATCTTGCCGACCAGCCGCGCGATGTCGACCGGCTTGGTGTCGAAGTCGTCGCAGCCGGCGGCACGGGCCTTGGCCTCGTCTTCAGCCATCGCATGCGCGGTCAGCGCGATCACCGGAATGTCCTTCGTCGCCGGATTGGCCTTGACCTGCCGTGTCGCCTCCCAGCCGTCGATCACCGGCAGGCTCATGTCCATCAGGATGATCGCCGGACTTTCCGACGCCGCCATATCGACCGCCTGCTGGCCGTCCACCGCCATGACGACCTCGAAGCCGTTGCGCAGCAATCGCCGCGACAGCATATCGCGGTTCATCTCATTGTCCTCGACCAACAGAATCTTCACCGCCAATTCACTTACTCCTTCGTCTCACGCCTGACCGATTTACCGCGCCGCGCCAGCGCCGACAAAGCCGCGCCCAGCGATCCGATCGGCTGCCCGCTTTTGCTCAAGACCAGCAAGGTCCGCTCAGCGAGGAAACTCCGCTCACGATCGCTCAGGTTTTTGGCGGTCAGCACCACGACCGGAATATCGGTCAGGCGGTCGATTTTGCGGATCTGTTCGAGGAATTCGAAGCCGTCCATTTCCGGCATCATCAGATCCAGCAGGATCAAGGCCGGCGGCGGATTGGCGGCGAGCCATTGCAGCGCGACACGGCCGTTATCGGCTTCGGCCGATTTCATGCCGGCGGCTTCAACAGTCGCCTTGACGACGCCGCGCACATCGGGCTCGTCGTCGACGATCAGCACCGCCGCGTTCTTCGCGCTCGAGGTGAGCTTGCGCAACAGCGCGGTCAGCCGGTTGCGGTCGATCGGCTTGGTCATGAATTCGGACGCGCCGAGCGAGAAACCGAGATTGCGATCATCGACGATGGTCAGCATCACCACCGGAATGTTCTGCAACTCCGGGTCGGACTTCATCACGCCGAGCACCGACCAGCCGTCCACCTTCGGCATCTGCACGTCGAGCGTCACCACGTCGGGCGGCGTGCGGCGCATGACGGCGAGCGCCTCGGCGCCGTCGCGCGCGTGCAGCAGGAGATAGCCCTCGCGGCCGAGCGTCGCCGACAGCACGTCGTGGACGGCGTCGTCATCATCAACAATAAGCACGGTGATGGCCGAGGCCGCGCGCATGCCGTCGTCGACGTCGATGACGTCGTCATCCTTCGGCGCGATGCCGGCGCGATCCGGCAGGTCGACGGTGAAGGCCGAGCCCTGCCCCGGCGTGCTCGTGACATTGATCGTGCCGCCCAGCATGGTGACGAAATGCCGGGTGATGGTCAGCCCCAGCCCGGTGCCGCCGAAGTTCCGCGTGGTCGATGAATCGGCCTGGGTGAAAGCCTGGAACAGGCGGCCGATCTGCTCTTCGCTCATGCCGATGCCGCTGTCGCGCACGTCAAAGACAACATGCAGCGTGCCGTTGTCGTCCTCTCTGCGCGACACGCGCAACGTCACGGCGCCGCCTTTGGTGAATTTCGCCGCATTGCTCAGCAGGTTGATCAGGCACTGCTTCAGCTTGGTCACGTCGGTGCGCAGCGTGCCGATATCCGCCGGGCAGTCGATGACCAGCGTATTGCCGTTCTTCTCGATCAGCGGCGCGACCAGCGCTTTCACTTCGTCGATCGTGGCGGGCAGCGCGACGCGCTCGATATAGATTTCCATCTTGCCGGCCTCGATCTTGGACAGATCGAGAATCTCGTTGATCAGGCCGAGCAGATGGCGGCCGGCGGCGCCGATCTTTTCCAGATCGGCGAGCGAGGCGGTGTCGCCGCGGTCGGCGGCGTCCTCGGCGAGCAATTCGCTGTAGCCGATGATGGCGTTGAGCGGCGTGCGCAGCTCGTGGCTCATATTGGCGAGGAAGGCCGACTTCACCTTGCTCGCCGATTCGGCGTCTTCCTTGGCCTTGCGGATCGCCAGTTCGGCCTGCTTGCGCTCGGTGATGTCGGTATAGATGGCGATGAAGCCGCCGCCCGGCACCGGGTCGCGCCGCACTTCCAGCACCATGCCATCCGGGCGGACCCGCTCGAACGAATGCGAGGTTTCCAGCACGGCGAGACGCTTGCGCAATTCGGTTTCGATGTCGGCGTCGCCGAATTCGCCGCGCTCGCCGAGATAGCGGATGTAATCGGAGAAGGTGCGGTCGGTGCCGAGGAATTCCTCGGGCATTTCCAGATAGACGCGGAAACGCTCGTTCCAGGTGACCAGCCGGTGCTCGGCGTCGTACATCGCCACGCCCTGCGCCATGTTCTCAAGCGTGGCGCGCAGCAGCGAGTGTTCCTGCGCGGCATTCAGGGATGATTTGTTGGCGGTCTCGCTCACGTCGGGGTTCCTGGCATCGGCGGTCAATCCTCTACCAAGAAATAGGTCTCCATCAAACCCTTGCCCTTCACCTCGATGGGGCCGCGCGGCTCGAAGCGGAAGCGGCCGGCGAGCGCGCGGCGCGTGGCGTCGGAAACGTGGATGCGGCCGGTCAGCGAATGCGATTCCATACGGCTGGCCGTGTTCACGCTGTCGCCCCAGAGGTCGTAGACGAATTTGTGCGTACCGATGACGCCGGCGACGATCGGCCCGGAGTGGATGCCGATGCGCGCCTGTAGATCGAGGCCGGTCGCCCGCGAGACATCGCGCACCGCTTGCAGCATGCGCGGCGCCAGCGACGCGATGCGGAAGGCGTGGTCGTCCTGCGGCTCGGGGATGCCGGCGGCCGCCATATAGGCATCGCCAATGGTCTTGATCTTCTCGACGCCGGCCTCGGCGGCGAGGCTGTCGAAGGCGGTGAATATCTTGCCGAGAAAATCGACCGTCTGCTCGGCCGACAACCGCCCGCTCAGCGCGGTGAAGCCGACCAGATCGCAGAACAGAATGGTGACCTCGGCCACCGTGTCGGCAATGGCGACTTCGCCGGCGCGCATGCGGTTGGCGATGCTGTGCGGCAGGATGTTCAACAACAGTGCCTCGGACTTGCGCTTTTCCCGGTCGAGTTCGATGAACAACTGCTTCTCGCGGTCGCGCAGCCATTTCTTCTCCAGCGAGGATTCTATACGGGTGCGCAGCAGAATCGGGTCGAACGGCTTCGGCAGATAGTCTTCCGCCCCGGCCTCGATGCAGCGGATGACGCTGTCGAGCTCATCGAGCGCAGAAATGATGATGACCGGAATATGCCGGGTGCGCTCGGACGCCTTGAGGCGCTGCAACACCTCATAGCCACCGATCTCGGGCATGATGAGATCGAGCAGGATGAGATCGAACTCACTTGTGTCGAAAAGGCCGAGCGCGATCCCGCCGTTTTCCGCGGTCACGACCTCATGGCCTTCGCGCGTCAGCCGCCGCGCCAGGACATCGCGGTTCGAGGCATTATCGTCGACCACGAGAATCCGGCTTTGCTGCTCGCGCGCAGCGACAGCGCCGGGCTGGAGCGGCCGCACCGTCCGCAACGTGTCGGCGACGAGGCCGACGTGTCGCGCCAGGCCGTCGGCGCGCTCAAGCGGCTTTTCCTGCGTTTGGGCCAAAGCGACCATGGCGTCGATCTGACCGAGCAGAAAATCGGCCGATTCCTTCAGTTTGGCGAGATCGGCGCGCAGCGGCGCCTCGCTCTGCCCTTCCATGTCCTCGATCAGCATTTCGCTGTAGCCGATGATGGCATTGAGCGGCGTGCGCAGGTCGTGCCGCAGGCGGCGGTGAAAGTCCTCGAAACTTTCGTTTTGGCCGCGGTCGGCCGACGTATCCTCGATCAGTTTCGTGACGAAGGCATTGAGACGGCCGCCGGCGACGTGCATGCGCTCAAGGTCGGCCATGACCTCCGTCAGCCCCAATCGGCGGGCGTCCTCGATGATACTGGCAAGAAAATCGGTGACCGCCGTTGCCGGAGCCTGCACCTGCTGGCGCAAATAGGCCGCCAATGCGCGATTGAGGCGCTCGTCCATCTCATTCGTCGACAAAGCGCGCTCCACACGGAAGACGGGGGACGTTCAGCCTTAGTCAAGGCTATGATTGCCCGGCATCAATAGCAAAAAAGCCGGACCGCCGAGCAAAAACGGGACAATCAACACAGTTTTGCCGCAAGACGTTCAGACGAAGTTCATGCGTGGAACAGTTAACATGCATGAACGTTATAGCCCGATCGCCCGGATTGCCGGCGCGAAGCCGGGGCCGCTGAATAACTGAATTGTTGAAACGCTGAATAGCTGAACAGTGAATAGCTGAACAATAAGCCGTCAAAGGGACGACGGCGCCAGGGACAAAGCCTGCCCCCATCCGGAGACTTTCCAACATGAATTCCGCCAAATCGCTTCTGCTCGCCTGCACCGCCATGGGGGCCGCCTTGGCCGTCACGCCAGCCCTCGCGGCGACGCCGGACATGCCGTTCGCCGCCGCCCGAAAGGCGCCGCAAGACACCGCGTCCATGATCGCCCAAGCGCCGCTGACGCCGGCGCAGATCGAGGCGCAGAAGAAAGCCGCCGAGGAAGAAGCCAAGAAGAAGGCCGCGCCGCCGCCGCCGCCTGCCGCGCGCCCGGCACCGCCCCCGCCACCCGCCGCGCGTCCGGCTCCGCCGCCGCCTCCCGCCGCGCGTCCGGCTCCACCCCCGCCGCCTGCAGCGCGTCCGGCTCCGCCACCGCCGCCGGCTGCGCGACCAGCACCGCCACCGCCGCCTGCCGCGCGTCCTGCTCCGCCGCCGCAAGCGCCCGCGGTTCGCCCGGCTACCCCGCCGCCACCGCCGCCCGCTGTTCAGCAGCGTCCGGCAGCGCCAACGCCGCCGCCTCCGGCTGCGCAGCAAAGACCAGCCGCGCCGACACCTCCGCCTTCGGCCCCGGCCGCTCAGGGCACAACGGCTACGCCGCCCGCACCGCCTCCGGCTGTGCAGCAGCGCCCGGCCACGCCGCCGGCACCGCCTGCTGGCGCACAGGATCGCCGGCCCGGCGAGCGCGGCGACGCGCAACGGCCCGGCGGCCCGCGTCCGCCCGGTGGGCCTGGTGCCCCCGGTGTGCAGGGACGGCCCGGCGCTCCGACAGCGCCTGCCGGTGCAACGCAGCCGCCGGCTGCGGGTGCAGCGCCGTCCGCCGCGCCCTCGGCCGCACCTTTGGCCGCGCCCTCGGCTGCACCGTCTGCCGCACCTTTGGCCGCACCGACACCTGGCGCCGCCCCGGCGCCGTCAGCCGCTCGCGCGCCCAGCGCCCCGCCTGCGCTCGCCGCTCCGCCACCGCCGCCGGCCGCCGTGCGCAATGCCAATGAGTTCATCCGGCGCGACCGCGCCCGGCCGAGCCCGGGCATTGCCGATGTGCGCAGAACGCGGCAGGAAAGCCGCGATGGCGACCGCACGATCATCCGCGAGGGCGATCGCACCATTGTGCGCGGTGCCGACCGCACCATCATCCAGCACAACGACTCGTCGCGTTTCGCCGTCGGCGCGCGCACCATCCGCACCGAGACTCGCGGCGACCAGCGCATCACGGTCGTCGAACGTCCCGGCGGCGTGCGTATCACCAGCTACAGCGATCGTGACGGCCGCATGACGCGGCGCGTGCGCCGCGACCGCGACGGACGCGAGACGGTGCTGATCGACAACCTGTTCGCCGGCGCGGTTGCCGGATTGTTCATCAGCAATCTACAGCCGCCGGTCGTGCGCATGCCGCGCGAGCGTTACATCGTCGAGGGCTACCGCGTCGACCGCGGCGAACTCTATGATGTCTTCATCGCGCCGCCGATCGAGCGGATCGACCGGCGCTATACGCTCGACCAGGTGCGTTACAACCAGCCTTTGCGCGAGTACATGCGGCGGGTCGATCTCGACGTCAATTTCGAGAGCGGCTCGTGGCAACTGAGCCCGGCGCAGGTCAACCAGTTGGCGGCCGTCGCCGATGGTCTCAAGCGCGCCATCGCGAAAAACCCGCGCGAGATTTTCCTGATCGAAGGCCATACCGACACGGTTGGTACCGACGAGGATAATCTGTCGCTGTCCGACCGTCGCGCCGAATCGGTGGCTGTCGCCTTGACCGAGCAATTCCAGGTGCCGGGCGAGAACCTGGTGACGCAAGGCTATGGCGAGGAATATCCGAAGGAGCAAGTCGATGGGCCGTCGCGCATCAACCGGCGCGTCTCCGTGCGCCGCATCACGCCGCTGATCGATGAGGTCGCGCAGCAATAATATAACGCGCTGCAACATAATCGCGGAAAAGCCCCCGGCGCCGCCGGGGGCTTTTTGCGCGAAGTCCGCGGTCTTTGTCAGGAAATTGGCATCGCGCGTTCCGGGCAGGGAACTTTTGTCCCGCCTCTCCGTTGTTCCGGCACGGCGGCTGACGCCAACCGATTCACCCCCGAGGGAGATTTCTTCCATGTCCATTGGCACCATTATCCTGATTATCCTGGTCATCGCCCTGCTCGGCGGCTTCAGCGGCATCGGCGGCGGACCGTTCTACGGCACCGGCTATTACGGCGGCGGCGGCCTCGGCCTGGTCATTATCGTGCTGCTGATCCT
>JAUSBQ010000131.1 GCA_030651965.1 Pseudolabrys sp.
CGACATGATGCGCCGCCTGGTTATAGACCGCGCCGCCGCCTTGCGCGGTGTCGAGTTCTTCCGGACGGCGCGGCCGATATAGATAGTCGGTGTAGTTGATGGCATTGATCATGCGCACCGCGCCGAACGCGCCGCTTCTCACCAGTGTGCGCAGACGCTGAACCGGCGCGTCGAAGGAATGCGAGTGACCGACAACGAGTTGGACGCCAGCCGCGCGCGCCGCCGCGACAATCGCCGCGCAGTCTTCAAGCGTCAGCGCCAGCGGCTTCTCGATCAGCAGATGCTTGCCGTGGCGCGCGGCCAGCAATGCTTGTTGCGCGTGAAACTGATGCGGCGTCGCAACATAAATCACCTCGACCTCTGGGTCGTCGCAGAGTTCCTCGGCGGTGGCGTAAGCTCTGCCGCCGAAATCGGCGGCAAAACGTCGCCGCGCCGCCTCCCGCGTGTCGGCGGCGGCGACCAGCGAAACGCGCGGATCGCCGGAAAAGGTCGGCAGCATCAGGCCGAACGCGCGGCCAAGGCCGATGACGCCCAGTTTCAGTCTGCGTTGAGAAGGCTCGTTCAATGCCGGTCCCGCCTCGACAAGATCGCCGATCCGCGTATTATCTTAGATATCTAAGAATAGATGGGCGAGCGAAATCAGCGCCGCACTTTGATGGAAACGCCGCGATGATGACCCGAGAGGAAAACGACCTGTTGTGCCGCGTCGAGGGCGACGCGCCGATGGGCCAGATCATGCGCCGCCACTGGATCGCGGCTTGCCTGTCCGAAGAAGTGGCGGAAGCCGACGGCGCGCCGATCAAGGTGCGCCTGCTCGGCGAAGACCTCGTCGTGTTCCGCGACTCCAAAGGCCGCATCGGCGTGCTCGACGAATTTTGCTCGCACCGCCGCGCCTCGCTGGTGTTCGCCCGCAACGAGGAATGCGGCCTGCGCTGCCTCTATCACGGCTGGAAGTTCGATGTGGACGGAAACATCGTCGAGATGGCGTCGGAGCCGGCCAACAGTCTCATTCCCGATCGCGTCAAGCACAAATCCTATCCGGTGCGCGAGGCCGGCGGGTTCATCTGGTGCTACATGGGCCCGGCCGACGAGATGCGCGAATTCGAGCCGCCGGCTTTCGCGCCGACGCGAGACGCCAAAGTCAGCGCCACCAAGGTGCGGGTGAACTGCAACTGGGCGCAGATTCTCGAAGGCCAGATCGACTCGGCGCATTCGTCCAGTCTGCATTCTTCCGACATGCTGCCGGCCCATGTCGAGGTGGCCAAGGCGACGGAAGAAGCCTGGCTGCGCCCCTCGACCGACAAGGCGCCGCGCTTCCAGATCGAGCGCACCAGCTACGGCTTTCGCTATGCGGCGATCCGGCGGCCGATCATGAACGAGGCGACGCACGATTACATCCGCACCACCGTCTATATCGCGCCGTTCACGGCGCTCATTCCGCCGAACAGCTCCTATAACGTCGCCACCTTGCTGACACCGGAAGACGACAACACGACGATCTTCTACTTCATCGCCTGGGCCGGCGCCGACAAGCCCGGCATCGACGCCGACACCTGGCGCAAGTTCAACAAGCTGCAATGGGGCGTCGACGTCGACGACCATTTCAACGGCGTGCGCACGCGCGACAATCTCTACCGGCAGGACCGCGCCGCCATGAAGTCCGGCAACTTCACCGGCATCAGCGGCATTCCCAATCAGGACATCGCGATGTGGGAATCGATGGGGCCGATCAGCGACCGCTCGAAAGACCGCGTCGGCGCCAGCGACACGGCGGTGGTGGCATTCCGCCGTCTGATGGTGGAAGCCGCCCGCGCCGTGCAGAGCGGCGCGCCGGCCCTCGGCACCACCGAACCCCACATCGCGCACGCCACCATCAGTTCCTACGAAGGCGTCGTACCGAAGACGACGAACTGGCGAAGCCTGGGCGGCGGCAGTGAAGCGCCGCTCGAACGGGTCAAACAGACTGCGAAGTAAACCATAAAAAAAGCTTCAGGGAGGACGAGATGACCAAGCGTAAATTCGCCGCCGCACTGGCGGCACTGTCGCTATTGACCGCCGCATCGGCCGCATCGGCCGAGGACACCATCAAGCTCGCCGTCGGCCAGCGCGGCAACTGGGACACGTCGGTGTCCGAAGTCGGCCAGATGGCCGGCATCTTCAAGAAACATGGGCTGAAGCTGGAGATCGTCTACACGCAAGGCGCCGGCGAAACCCAGCAGGCGGTGATTTCCGGCAGCGTCGATATCGGCATCGCCGCTGGCGTGATGGGCGTGCTCAGCGCCTATTCCAAAGGCGCGCCGGTGCGCGTGATCGGCGCCGAGACCACCGGCGCCGGCGATCTATATTGGTATGTGAAGGCGGATTCAGCCATCAAGACCTTGAAGGACACCGACGATAAGACTCTCGCCTATTCCACCAACGGCTCGTCGACGCACGGCGTCGTCAAAGCCTTCATCGATGAATACAAGTTGAAAGCCAAGCCGACCGCGATGGGCGGACCGGCCGCCAATATCACGGCCGTGATGTCCGGGCAGATCGACGTCGGCTGGGCGGCGCCGCCCTTCGGCCTCGATCAGCTCGACGCCAAGCAGATCCGCATCATCGCCACCGGCAACGACGCCTCGGTGTTCAAGGGTCAGACGGTGCGGCTCAATATCGCCAATGCCGACTATCTCAAGAATAACAAGGACGTCGTCGCCCGCTACATGAAGGCCTATCGCGAGACGGTGAACTATCTCTATACCGATCCGAACGCCCTGAAGGTCTATTCGGATTGGCTGAAGATCACCGAAGCCAAGGCCAAGCGCACGCGAGAATTCTTCCCGCGCGCGGCGATCGAGCCGGACAAGATCACCGGCCTCGATACCATCGTGAAGGACGCGGTCACGTTGAAGTTCACCGCCAGCGAACTGACCAAGGCGCAGCTCGACGATCTGATCCAGATTCCACCGCGCTGATCGAGCGGCAGATCGCCATCGACTAAAGAACCGGCGGCCGGCAATGGCCGCCGGTTTTTTTAAAACCGCGGCGTGCCCGGCACGAAGGCGTCGAACGCCGCCCAGAACTGCGCGCGAAACGCATCCTGCTCCTGCAAGATCTCGTGCTTGGCGCCGGGCAGAATGAGATGCCGCCCGGCCAGGAGGTTCATGCCGAAGGCTTCGATCGCCGAGGTCGAGACCACCTCGTCATAGCCCGCCGCCACCAGCAGCATCGGCTGGCGGATACGCGCGGCGTAGGACGGCACGGCGAATTTCTTCATCACACGAATGGCGGCGTCGGCCCAGGCGACGGTCGGCGCGCCGAGCCCAAGTTCGGGCTCCTCCTGCAACACGGCGGCATTGCGCGCGAAACGCACCGGATCGGAGGTCAGCACATTGCCGATGAAGTTTTCCGTGCCGGCCAACTGGCTATCGCCGGTCGGCACAAAGCTCGAGCCCTGCCCGAATAGCCGCAAGGCGCGCGCCAGCGGGCCGGCGATGTTCGTCAGCCTGCCGGGCCGCAGCGCGATCATCGGCGCGGTCAGGACGATGCGCTCGAACCAGCGGCTGCCGTCGTGGCAGGAGGCGATGACATTGGCGCCGCCCATCGAATGGCCGAGCGCGAAAAACGGCGGCGGGCAATCCGGCAGCACGACCTGCTCCATGAAGGCGCCGAGGTCGGTGGCGTATTGCGAGAAATTCTTGACGTGGCCTTTGCGATGGTCGGCCAGCGCGCGGTCGGACAGGCCCTGCCCGCGCCAGTCGAAGGTCGCCACCGCGAAGCCGCGCGCGCGCAGATCGCGCACCGTCTCGAAGTATTTTTCGATGTATTCGGAGCGGCCTTGCAGGATGACGACGGTGCCCTTGCGGCCCGGCGGCGGGTCCCAGCGGCCGAAGCGCAACGCCACCCCGTCGGGGGTCTTGATGGTGCCGGCAAGCCCGTTGTCGGGCACCGGATTGGCGGGAATGGAAATGAATTTCATGACGCCGCGAATGAGCCGGTGCGCAGGAGGCTTTGTGCCTTATAGGGCATGATTCCGAAAAGTGTGAACCGGATTTGGCGGCTGCGGCAGTCCGCCTCGCCGGGCGGCATTCTTGATTATATTTCAATCACTTATTGATTCAGCAGACCCCTCTTGCGAGGCCAAAACAGCGTTCCCATATCTTCCTTGCGCAGGCCATAACGGCTGCGCTCGGGCGGTTTCGGTTCGGCCATTTGGCGGACTTGCCCGCATGTCGCTCAACTTTGGAGGACTTGCTGATGCGTACATTCGATCTCTCCCCCCTTTATCGCTCCACCGTCGGCTTCGACCGGCTGTTTTCGATGATGGACGGCGCCGAAGCCGCTCCGGGCTATCCGCCCTACAACATCGAACGCACCGGCGAGAACGACTACCGCGTCACCGTCGCGGTCGCCGGCTTCAGCGCCAACGAGCTTTCGATCGAATCGAAAGAGAACACGCTGACCATCAAGGGCGCCAAGCAGACCACCGTCGAGCCAAATGGCGAAGTGCTCTATCAGGGCATCGCCGCGCGCGCTTTCGAGCGCCAGTTCCAGCTCGCCGACTACGTCCAGGTGAAGAACGCGGCGCTCGAGAACGGATTGCTGCACGTCGATCTCGTGCGTGAAATCCCCGAGGCCAAGAAGCCGCGTCAGATCCCGATCGCGACCGCCAATGCGCAAGGCCAGGCGCAGGTAGTCGAGAACAGGGTCGCCGCCTAACGGATCTGCTTCATCGCCAAAACATGAAGACGTCAGCGCCCCGGAATGTCCGGGGCGCTTTTTTATTGGGCGTGGATCAGTTCGTCGGGTTGTCGTCTTCCGGCGGCGGCGGCGGCGGCGGCGCGGTCAACAACACATCGGCTGGCGGTTCGGGAGTTGCCGGCATCGCCGGCGGCGAATAGCCGAGCGGCGGCTGGCTCTCGGTCACGATCGTGGCTGGCGCAGTCGGCTTGCCGGGCGCGACGAATTTTTCGCCCATAGCCTCGCCCCTGTCGGCGGCTTTGGTGTCGAAGTTGGGTGTCGGCCGCAGCGGCGTCGGGCCGGCACTGTTCGGCGGCGGTGCGCTCAAGAGCGCGCGGCGCGGACCCTGCGGCGGCGGCGCATCGCCGCGCAGCTTCCAGCGCGGCGTGATCGCGGCGGGCGGTTGCGGCGGCGGCGCGGCATCGGCCTGCGACTTCATCGGAATGACGCGGATTTTCTTTTTCGAAGCCGACGGTGGCGGCGGCGTAGCTTCGACATGCTCGTCATCATCGTCTTCTTCGATCGCCGCCGGCTCGGGACGGCGGTCGAGGCTGGCGCGCGCGGCGGGGCGGCTCACCGGACGGACGTGGCCGCGATCCGGGGTGCGATCACCCTGCGGCACATGGATGATGCGCGGGCCGCGTTCGTAGTCGAACATATGAGGCTGGCTGACCGCCAGTTGCGCCATGCGGACCACAACAGGCTGAGCTTCGCTCTCGGCCGCCACGGCCTGCGTGACGACGGCGGCGGGCGCGGCAGACTGGCCATCGACCTTCACCAGCGACAGCGCGCCGGCGATGATCGCCGCCGCCAGGAAGCCGATGGTCAATGGCTTTTTCAAAGGCCCTACCCTGCCGGTGGTCTAGCGCCGCGCCAGCGTGCGGATGATGTGGTCGACCGAAATCTGGCCGGGGCCGCGCGAAATCAGCACCAGCAGGATCGCCGCCCAGAAGATATGGGTGGTGAACAGCGCATGCGGCACCACGAAGATCGAGATCATCGCCGTCATGATCAACAGGCCGAGCGCGGCGAAGCGCGTGCCGAGGCCCAGCACCAGCATGACCGGCAGCAGGAACTCGGCGTAGCTCACCAGATAGGCGGCGAGAGTCGGCGGCACCGGGATCGGCGGATACTGCACCGAGAAGGCAGTGAAGGTTTCCGCCTTCACCTGCATCGGCAGCACGACGGAGAAGTTGAGGCCGCGCAGGACATCGAGATTGACGTAATCCGCCGGGCTGAACGACAGGCGCGGACCCTCGATACGGGTCTGGCCGTCGAGGAAGAACACCCGCGCCATGATCAACCGCAGGCCAAGGGCCACCAGCGCATATGACACGAAGGAACAGGCGGAAATGAAGCTGTCGACGGTGAGCCCGATCACCGAGCGCGACCGGCGGGCGCGTTCGTCGGCGCGCCGGGCGATCGCCGCGCTGGCGCTCAGGGCCGCGGAAACGGCCGGCGACCGATGCGCGATCGTCGAGGGCGAGAGGTTCATCGGCGGCGGCGCCATCGCGGTCAGGCGGTCAGCCAGCCGCGACATGGCGGCTTCGCCGGCGGCGCGCTCGGCCAGGTTCGGCAGGGTTGAGGT
>JAUSBQ010000137.1 GCA_030651965.1 Pseudolabrys sp.
CAGGGCTTCGCAGTCGGCGGCGAGTTCGGCAGCGCCACGGCGTTTCTTGCCGAAAAGGATGCGTCGCGGCGCGGCTATCTGGCGAGCTGGCAGTTCGCCAGCCAGGGCGCCGCCGCCGTGCTGGCGACCGGCTTCGGCTTCGCGATCACCCAAGGGTTGACGGCCGAGCAGATCAATTCATGGGGCTGGCGGTTGCCTTTCCTGTTCGGCCTGCTGCTCGCCCCGGTCGGCTATTACATCCGGCGGCATCTGATCGAGACCGTCGATGTCAAGATGGCGCGGAGCCGGCCGTCGCCGGTCGCGGCGCTGTTCAATGCGTACAAATGGCGGCTGGCCGCAGCCACCGGCCTGATTGTATTGGGCTCGGTCGCCACCTATACGATCGTGTTCATGCCGACCTTCGCGGCGCGCCATCTTGGTTTGACGGCGTCGAACTCGTTCGCCGTCGCCCTGTTGACCGCGTCGATCCAGGTCATTGTCGTGCCGTTCGTAGGCCTGTTGTCGGACCGTTGGGGCCGCCTGCCGATATCCACGGTGTCGGCGCTGGCGATGTTGGTCATCGCCTATCCGGCCTTTGCCTGGCTCGTCATCGAACCGACGATCGAAAAATTATTCATCGCGCAGATCACGTTGGGCGTTCTCACGGCGCTTTACGTCGGAGCGCTGCCAGCCTTGATGTCGGAGCTGTTTCCGGCGCGGATGCGCGCCACCGGGCTGTCGATCAGCTATTCGGTCGCGGTCGCGGTGTTCGGCGGCTTTGCGCCCTTCGTCAGCGTCTGGTTGATCGAGGCGACCGGCAGCGCCACGGCGCCGAGCTATTATTTGATCGTCGCGGCCGTCATCAGCCTGTTGGCGTTGCTGCTCGCGCACCGCCTCGGCAAAGTTGCCGACTAGGCATTGAGAAGCGCCAGCAGCCCCGCCAATAATTGACGCGGGCTCGGCGGGCAGCCGCGGATGGTGATGTCGACCGGCAGCACGTCCTTGACGCCGCCCACGACCGCCGGACTGCCCGAGAATATTCCACCATCGACCGCGCAGCCGCCGATGGCGACGACCCATTTCGGGTCCGGCATCGCCTCGTAAGTGCGCAGCAAGGCCTCGCGCATGTTGACGGTCACCGGCCCGGTCACTGTCAGCACGTCGGCATGGCGCGGCGAGGCGACGAAGCGCAGGCCGAAACGTTCGAGATCGTAGAAGGCGTTGCTCAGCGCATGCAGTTCGAGTTCGCAACCGTTGCAGGAACCGGCATCGACATGGCGGATCGACAGCGAGCGGCCGAGCCGCGCCCGCGCGGCGCGGTTGACGCTTGCCGCAAGCTCGGCGAGCGCCGCCTCGTCGACCGGCGGTGCCGGTTCGGTGAGCGGCCCGCGCCACAGACTTTCGATCATGGTCTTGCGCATTATAGGTCGTGTCCTGCGTAGGAACAGTTGAACGACTTGTTGCACAGCGGGAAGTCGGCGACGATGTTGCCCTCGACCGCCGTTTCCAAAAGCGGCCACTGGAACCACGACGCATCGCGCAGATGGCAGCGTGCGGCGCGGCCCTGATCATCGAGCCGCAGCCAGACCAGCACGTCGCCACGGAACGCCTCGACAATGCCAAGCCCTTCGCCGCTAAGCCCTTCGCCACCGCGCGAGGGCACGTCAACTCGAATGCTGCCATCCGGCAGCGCACCGAGTAACTGGTCGACAAGCGAGAGACTCTGCTCGACCTCGCGAATGCGAATCCAAACTCGCGCATTGACGTCGCCGGCGGTCAGCACCGGCACCTCGAATGCCAGCGCATCGTAAGGCGCATAGCCGGGCAGGCGGCGGGCATCGACATTGCGCCCGGAGGCGCGGCCGACAAAGCCGCCGGCGCCGAACTGGCGGGCGTATTCCGGCTTGACGATGCCGGTGGTGACGGTGCGGTCCTGCAATGAGGCGGTGTTGTCGTAGAGCTCGATCAGGCTCGGAAACACCCGGCGCACCTCGGCGAGCAATCCGCGCAATGCCGCCGCGCCATCGGCGGCGATATCGCGCGCCACGCCGCCCGGGACGATGATGTCCATCATCAGCCGCTGTCCAAAGCACGCCTCCGCCGTGCGCAACGTCAATTCGCGCAGGATTCCGCATTGCGCATGCATCAGCGAGAACGAGGCGTCATTGCAGATCGCGCCGATGTCGCTGAAGTGATTGGCCAACCGCTCGAGCTCCGCCATCAAGGCGCGGAGGTAAACGGCGCGCGGCGGGGCTGCGATCTTCAGCGCCGCTTCCGCGGCCAACGCAAAGGCGAAGCCATACGCCACCGTGCTATCGCCCGACGTGCGCGCGGCGAGCTTCGCGGCTGTGTCGAGCGTCGCGCCGGTCATCAGGCCTTCGATGCCCTTGTGGACGTAGCCGAGCCGTTGCTCCAGCCGCACCAGATATTCGCCGTTGGCGGTGAAACGGAAATGGCCGGGCTCGATGATGCCGGCATGCACCGGGCCGACTGCGATCTGGTGCAGCGCTTCGCCCTCGGCGGCGAGAAATTCGTAAGGCGCGGCGGTGTGCAGGAGCCATGGCCGTGTATCGCTGGCGCCGATTGCTTCCAGCCTGTGCAGATCGCGAATAGCGCGCTCGAGCCGGATCGCCGGCGGATGCTTCACGCCGACCGTCGGATACTGGCCGTTGCGGCAGGCGTAGCTGAGGATGGAAATATCGCCTTTAGCCTCATCCAGCAGCGCCATTTTCACGTCCGGCGGATCGGCCCACAGGCTGAGCAGCGTCAGGCTGCCGCCGGCCAGGCGATCGACCGCCTCGCACCAGCCATCGACGTTCACGCTTGTGTGCGACAGGGTCGTGGTCATCCCAGCAACCTCGCGACGTTCTGGAAACCGGTGACCAGAGCCGGCGGCATATAGATGCCGGCGGCAAAGACGATGGCGAGGTGCGCGAACATCGGCACATAGGACGCTTCCACCGGCGCGGTCGAGCCGCGTGGCTCGCCGAAGGCAATCGTGTTGAGCTTGATGAACAGGCCGCCAAGCGCAACCAGGATGGCGATCACCAGGATCACCACCAGAAACGGTGCGCGCGCGAAGGTCGAACTGACCACCAGAAACTCCGACATGAAGATGCCCATCGGCGGCAGGCCGGCAATGGCGACGACGCCGAGCACCAGGCCCCAGCCGAGCACCGGGTGAGTAACCGTCAGCCCGCTGATGTCGGCGATCTTCTGGGTGCCCTTCACCTGCGCGATGTGGCCGACCGCGAAGAAGATCGCCGACTTGGTCAGCGAATGCATGGTCATGTGCAGGAGGCCCGCGAAATTCGCCAAAGGCCCGCCCATGCCGAAGGCGAAGACGATGATGCCCATGTGCTCGATCGACGAGTAGGCGAACATGCGTTTGATGTCGCGCCGCCGGTACAGCATGAAGGCGGCGAACACCGCCGAGATCAGCCCCATGGTGACCATCAGCGGGCCGGGCGCGATCGATGCCGGGTTGAGCGCCAGCAGCATCTTGAAGCGCAACAGCGCGTAAAGCGCGACGTTGAGCAGCAATCCGGACAGCACCGCCGAAATCGGCGTCGGGCCTTCGGCATGGGCGTCCGGCAGCCAGGCGTGCAGCGGCGCCAGGCCGACCTTGGTGCCATAGCCGAGCAACAGAAACACGAAAGCGACATTGAGCAGGTCGGGATCGAACTGCGCCGCGCGCGTCATCAGGATGGTCCAGACCATCGCGTCCGGCCCTTCGCCAATGACCGGCTGCGCCGCCATGTAGACGAGGATGGTGCCGAACAGAGCCAGCGCGATGCCGATGCTGCCGAGGATGAAATATTTCCAGGCCGCTTCCAACGCCTCATGGGTGCGGTAGATGCCGACCATCAGCACGGTGGTGAGCGTGGCGAGTTCGATCGCCACCCACATCAGGCCGATATTGTTGGCGACCAGCGCCAGGTTCATGGCGAACATCAGCACCTGATACATGGCGTGATAGAATCGCACATGACCCAGCTTCAACCGCCCGATCTCGATCTCGTGGCCGATGTAACTGGCGCTGAAGGCGCTGGTGGTGAAGGCGACGAAGGTGGTGAGAACGATGAAGACCTTGTTGAGATCGTCGACCAGCAGGTAGCGGCCGGACGTCGGTTCGACGATGAACAGCGATACAGCCGTCGCAAAAGTCAGAAACGCCGCCAGCACGTTCAGCCGCGACGTCAGCCGGTAGCCCGGCAAGGCGGCAAGCAGACCCGCCGACAGCGCCGGGATCAGCAGCACGCCGGAGAGCGCGTCGATCGTCATCGCTTCTCTCCGCGGAAACGGTCCATCGCCTGGACGTCGACGGTGTCGAAACGCTCGCGGATGCGGAACAGGAAAATGCCGATGACAATGAAGGCGATCAGCACCGAGAAGGCGATACTGATTTCGACCACCAGCGGCATGCCTTTGGCGCCGGTGGCCGCCAGCACCAGGCCGTTTTCCAGCGACATGAAGCCGACGACCTGACTGACCGCGTTGCGCCGCGTCACCATCATCAGCAGGCCGAGCAAGACGACCGAGAGCGCGAAGGCGAGGTCTTCGCGCGCCAGCGGATCGGCGCCGGAGGTGACGCGCAGCATCACCACCATCGACAAAGCCACCAGGCCGATGCCGAGCAGCATCGCCAGCCCGACGCCGAACACGTTTTCGATCTCGCGGTGAATGCCGAGCCGGATGACGATCCGCCGCAATGCCAGCGGAATGATGATGGCCTTGAACACCAGCGCGATCAGCGCGGTGATGTAGAGATGCGGCGCATCCTGTGCATAGGCCTGCCAGGCCACCGATGCGGCCAGCACGAAGGCGTGCAGCGCGAACATGTTCAGCAGCGCCGACAGCCGGTCCTGGTACAGTTGCATGAAACTCACCAGCACCAGGGAGCCGGCCAGCATATGCGCGATGTCGAAGGTGAGGCCCTGCATCAGAAGCTCCTCGACACGAAGCGCAGCAGGGTCGCCAGCAGCGCCAGCATCAAAGCGGCGCCGAGAAATTCCGGCACGCGGAATACGCGCATCTTGGCGATCGAGGTCTCGAACACGGCGAGCAGGAAGCCGAGCGCCGCGATTTTTCCGATATAGGCGGCGGCGCCGACCAGCAGCAAGGTCGGCGCGGCAATCGCGGGGCTGATGCCCCAGGGCGCGAATAGGCAGGCGATGAGCGAGACATAGAGCAGCAGCTTGAGCGAGGCGGCGAGTTCGATCAGCGCCAGATGGCGGCCGGAATATTCCAGTACCATGGCCTCGTGGACCATCGTCAGCTCAAGATGCGTCGCCGGATTGTCGACCGGAATACGCGCGTTCTCCGCCACCGCCACGATGATGAGCGCGATCAGCGCCAGCCCGAGCGATACGCGCAAGCCGACATCGGCCGAGTTCATGAAGGCGGACATGGTCGAGAGCTGCGTCGAGCCGGCAATCAGCGCGATGGCGAAGACGATCATCAGCATGGCCGGTTCGGCCAACGAAGCGATCATCACCTCGCGGCTTGAGCCGATGCCGCCGAAGCTGGTGCCGGCGTCCATGCCGGCGAGCGCCAGAAAGAAGCGGGCGCTGCCGAGCACGGCGATGATGGCGATCAGATCGGCGGTCCAGGAGAATAACAGGCCGCTGCGGAAGGTCGGCACCAGCGAGACGGCGACCCAGGTGGCGGCGAAGACGAGATAGGGAATGACGCGGAACAGCCACGAGGCGTTGTTGGCCAGCACGACGTCCTTGCGCAGCAGGCGGATGAGGTCGCGATAGGGCTGCAGCAGCGGCGGACCCTGCCGGCTCAGAAGCCGCGCCTTCACCTTGCGCACGAATCCCGTGAGCAGCGGCGCCATCAGCAGCACCAGCAGCATCTGCGCGCTTTGCTGGGCGAAATCGGTGATCACGGCCATGTGGCGAGCACCATGAGCAGGATCACCAAAGCGGCGAACACCAAAGTGAGATAGCTGCGGATGGTGAGGAATTGAAGATAATTCAGGCGTACGGCGATGAAGCCGACGGCGGTCGCGATCGGCGCGTACAGCGCATCCCAGATCAGGTCGCGCACCTGCACGGTGAGTTTCGCTGGCGCGCTGGAGCCCGGCGGCGGCATCTCGCCGATTTCGCGGGCGCGGAATACCAGACTGCCGAACACCCGGCGGATCGGCTGGGCGAAGCTCGACGCCGAGTATTGCGTCAGCGGGCTGGCGTCCGGATAGCCGCAACCCCAGGCTGGGCCGCGGCGGATCTTGTCCGAGGCGAGGCGATGGATGGCAAAGGCGGTGATCATGCCGGTAATGAACATGAAGGCGAACACCAGCATTCCAGTATAGGAACTGCGGCTTTCCGCGATCGGCACGATCGACATCCATTCCGCGCCGGTCTGCACCGGCAGGCGTCCGCCGGTGAGCTGCTGCACCACCGGCGCCAGCGTATCGATGAACAGGCCCGGCAGAACGCCGGCGATCAGGCAGGCGGCGGCCAGCGCGTACATCGCGGCGAGCGAGTTGGTGTCGGTTTCCTGCGCCGTTTCGGCTGCGGAGGAGCGCGGCCGGCCGAGGAAGGTGATGCCGAAGGCGCGCACGAAGCAGGCGCCGGCCAGCGCGGCGGATAGAGCCAGCAGCGCGCCGACCGCCGGCACCATCAGCTTCAGCCCCCAGGACGGCAGTTGCGGGCTCAACAGGATCGCCTGAAAGGACAGCCACTCGGAAACAAAGCCATTGAGCGGCGGCAGCGCCGAAATCGCCGTGCAGCCGACCAGGAACACGAAGGCGGTCTGCGGCATGCGGTGAATGAGACCGCCGAGCTGCTCCATGTCGCGGGTGCCGGTCGCGGCCCGCACGCTGCCGGCGCCGAAGAACAGCAGGCTCTTGAACAGCGCATGATTGAATACGTGCAACAGCGCCGCGGTCAGCGCCAGCGCCGCGGCGGCGTCCATGCCGTAGGCCTTGAACGCCAGCGCCAGTCCGAGCGACGCGAATATCAGCCCGATATTCTCGATGGTCGAATAGGCCAGCACGCGCTTGAGATCGCTTTGCATCAGCGCGTAGAGCACGCCCATCACCGCGGTGACGCCGCCGACGCCGAGCACCACGAGGCTCCACCACCATTGCGGCGATCCCAGGAGATCGAAGGTAATGCGGATGAAGCCGTAAACCGCGACCTTGGTCATGACGCCGCTCATCAGCGCCGAGACGTGGCTGGGCGCGGCCGGATGCGCCAGCGGCAGCCAGGCGTGCAGCGGTACAAGGCCTGCCTTCGAGCCGGCGCCGATCAGCGCCAGGATCAGCACCAAAGCCGCCGTGCCGATTTCCGGATGCGCGGCGCGGATGGCGTCGAAGGCGTAAGCGCCGTCGCCGCCGCCGAGAAGGCCGAAGGCGAGCAGCAGCGTCAGCGTGCCGAAACTCGCCATCAGCAGATAGACGTAACCGGCGCGCATGTTCTCCTGCACGCGGTGATTGGCGATCACCAGCGCCCAGGACGACAGCGACATGAACTCCCACGACACCAGGAAGGTGAAGGCATCGTCGGCCAGCACCACCAGATTCATCGCCGCCAGATAGACCGGGAAGAACGGCAGGACGCGCTGCGGCGCTTCTTCATGGCGGCCATAGCCGAGCGCGAACAGGCTCGCCGCCGCGCCGCCGAGATTGACCGTCACCAGGAAAAACGCCGAAAGCGGATCGATGCGGAAATGCGCCCCTAACCAGGGCAGGCCGAGCGGCAAGGTGACGGTGGAGGCGGCTGGATGCGAGAACAAAGTCTCCAGCGCCAGCAGGAACAGGATCAGCGTGACGATCAGGCACGCGCCATAGACGACGCTGATGGCGTTGGGCGACGCGCTCAAGGCGACGGCAATGGGGGCAATCGCCACCAGCGCCAGTACGCCAAAGAGCGCGTAGGAGATCATTTGAGCCTCACGCCGCGGCCGCCGCCGCTCGACGCCGCACCTTCGCCGATCAGTTCGATGCCGTTGGCGGCCAGCGCCTCCACCAGCTTCATCAGTGAATCGACATTGCCGCGCACCACGCCGCCGCTTGATTCCATGCGCTGGATCGTCGGCAGCGACAAGCCGGAAGCCTTCGCCAGCTCGCGCTGGTCGAAGCCAAGCAACGCACGGGCTGCCCGCATCTGCGTACCGGTTATCATGTTTTAAACATCAGAATAGATACTTTCGAAGTACCTATTGAGGGATACTACGGGAAATAACCGAATTCAAGAGGCCCCTGGGGGTCAGGGCCGCCTTTTGGCCTCCAGCTTCTTGGCGATGCGCTCCATGTCGACCACCGCGCGCTCATGCGTACCGGCGCCGATTTCCTCGATCTCGTCGCGGGCGCTGACGGTGAATTCAATGCGGCGGCCATCGACTTTGGTCACTTCGGCGGTCGCGGTGACGAGGTGGCCGGCCGGCGTCGCCGCCAGATGGCGCACGTTGACCAAAGTGCCGACGCAGCTTTCGCCCGGTTCGAGATAATCGCGCACCGCGTTGAGCGCGGCGTTCTCCATCACCGTCACCATCATCGGCGTGGCGAACACCTTCGGCAGCAGTGCGTCCTTGAACTGATTGGCGAGATGCGCCGGCGTCACGCGCAACGTGTCGGTGCCTTTGGCTCCCACCGGGATCGGACGCATGGCTTAGCTCTCCATCCGTGGAACGTGGTTGATCGCCGGCGCCAGAATGACGAGCACGATACCGCATAACGCGATCGGCAAGAAGGCCATGGCCGCGATGCCGGTGATGTCCCACAGCATGCCGCTGATCACCGGCACGATCACCGCGCAGCTATAGCTGATGGTGAACATCGCCGCGGTGACGCGATGCACGTCGTCCGGCGGACTGAGCAGAGGCGGCAAAGCGAGAACCAGAATGAGAATGGCCGCCGCGGCAAAGCCGACCACCGCGGCGGAGGCCACGATCCAGATGCCGGTGCCGAAGACGATGCCGCCGGTCGCGAGCAGGCCGATCAGGCCGCAGGCGACATAGGGCCAGACCTGGCGCTCTAGCCTTCCGGCCACCGCCAACAGAATGAACGAAGCCGGCAACTGGCCGACATTCAGCGCCGTCAGCGCCGCGCTGATCCACTCGCCCTCACCGATGCTGCGCAGATAATCCGGAATGAAGGCATTGGTCGAAAAATAGGTCGCGTTGACCGTGCCGAGCACGATGCCGAGTTTCCAGATCAGCATATTGCGCCAATCCGGCCACCATTTGCGGCGCGGGGCCGCGGCAGCGCGGGCCGGCGTGCGCGGCGCCATGATCATCACCACGATGCCGATGATCGCCACCGGCACACTCCAGAACACGAAGCCCCATTCCCAACTGCCGCCGACCAGCGGCAGCACCAGAACCAGCATCAACGCCACCGGCAAAATTTCGCCGACCAGCAGGCCGTTGGTGTAAACGGCGGTGGCAAAGCCGATGCGGTTGGGCACCCAGGCGCGCACCGCGGTCGGCATCGTCACCTGCATGATGGCGACGCCGGCGCCCATGGCGACGGTCATCGCATAAAGCCACAGCACATCCGGCATGAGCCCGCGCAACGCGCCGCCGATGGCGGTGATGAAGAGACCGACAACCAAAGCCGTGCGCACGCCGAGCCGCGCGATCAACAGCGACCCCGGCACGGCGGCAAGCGCCAGCAGCATCGACGGCAGGCCGGTGAGAATGCCGATCTCCGTCGCGCTCATGTCCAACTGATCGTGGATCAGCGGAATAACCGGCGGCACCGCCAGAATGGTCAGGCGCAGCGCATTGCCCGAGAGCCACAGCAGCAACAGCGACGTCAGGAACCGTTCCCGCGGCGTGGCGCCGTCGGGACGGGCGGTGGGCGTTTCCAGCATGTCGATCAGGTCTTTTCTTATTGGTATGGGAGCGGCGGGTTACCATAGACTGCCGCCATGAACCAACCGCCAATCGGGAATACGAGGGTCTACGCTATCGGCGATATTCACGGCCGGCTCGATCTGCTTGAGCGCGCCATCGCCGCCATTGGCCGCGACAGCGACGAAATGGGCGGCGACGCGCTGACGATCACGCTCGGCGATTATATCGACCGTGGTCCGGCCTCGCGCGGCGTCATCGAGCGGCTGGCGGCCGATCCGTTTCCGACGCCTTACATCGCGCTGAAAGGCAACCACGAAACCCTGCTCGAAGCCTTTCTCGGCAATCCGGCGGGTGGCGAGCATTGGCGGCAGCTGGGCGGGCTCCAGACGCTGCATTCTTATGGCGTGCCGGTGGGCGATCTCCTGCTCGGCAAGAACTACGCCGATGCCGCCGCGCGGCTGCGCGAGGCCTTGCCGGCGCGTCATCTGGAATTCCTGCAAGGCTTGAAGACATCGCACACGCACGGCCGTTATTTCTTCTGCCATGCCGGCGTGCGTCCCGGCGTTGCGCTGGCGCAGCAGAGCGATGACGACCTGATGTGGATCCGCGATGAGTTTCTCTCCAGCCGGATGGATTTCGGCAGGATTGTCGTCCACGGCCATACGCCGGTCGATGCGCCGGACGTGCGGCCAAACCGCATCAGTATCGACACCGGCGCCTTCGCCACCGGGCGATTGACCTGCATCGTGCTGGAGGAAAGCAGCCACCGGTTTCTCGAAATCTGATACTATACGCCAGAGATACAACCGCGACGGCGGGGGTCATGGCGGCTGCGGGCGGCAATCGATGGACTGACCAGTTGCGCCGCTTCCTGCGCGAATTCGGCAGTTTTGCCGGACGCAAAGGTCTCGCCGCCGCTGTCCTGGTTGCCGCCGCCGCGCTGGTCGAAGGCCTCGGCCTCGTCCTTATCGTGCCGCTGCTCGGCATTGTCATCGGCGCGCAGGCCTCCGGCGGCCGTCTCGACACCGCCGCCAAATCCCTGTTCGCCAGGTTCGGCATCGAGCGTCCGTTCGGACAGCTGGCGCTGCTGCTGGGCATCTTCTGTCTGTTGATGGTCGTGCGCGCGCTCGTTATCGCGGCGCGCGACGTGCGGGTGGCCGAACTGCAAGCGGGCTTTGTCGCCGACCGCCGCGCGCGTATCGTCGACAAGCTCGCCGCGGCGCGCTGGGACCAGCTGGCGCAACTGCGCCATGCCCGCGTGACCCATATCATGAGCGGCGATATCACCCGCATCGGCGCGATGGCCAATCAGGCCCTGCAATGCGCGATCGCGGTGGCGCTGCTGCTGGCGCAAGCCATCCTCGTTTTCCTGTTGGCGCCGGCGCTCGCATCGCTGATGCTGGCGCTGTTGGCCTTGGTCACCGTTCTCTTCATCCCCGGCGTTCGCAAGATGCACGCCCTCGGCGGCACGGCGACCAATGCGAGTCTGTCGCTGCTGACGATGACCTCGCATTTTCTCGGCGGTTTGAAACTCGCCATGAGCCAGAATTTGCAGAATGCCTTTGTCGCCGAATTCCGCCAGAGCCTGCGCGCGCAGACGCAATTGCAGGTCGATGCCGCGCGCCACCACACTCGCCGGCGTCTGGCGCTCACGACGTCATCGGCGGCGATCGCCGCCGTGCTGGTTCTGGTCGGCGTCGGCGTGTTCGATGTGCCGCCGCCGGTGCTGATCACGCTGCTTCTCATCATGACGCGCATGGTCGGCCCGGCCGCGCAAATCCAGCAGGGCGTCCAGCAGATCGCGTTCGCGCTGCCGGCGTTCGGCAAGGTCATCGAACTGGAGCGCGATCTCGCCGCGCTGCCGGGCGACAGGCCGGCTGCCGTCGAGGCGGCGGCTTTGCGCGACGGGCCGATTGTCTTCCGCGATGTGTCGTTCCGGCATCCGGCGGAGGGCGGCGACGGTGAGCCAAGGCGGGGCGTGTCGCATCTTTCTCTCACCATCAGGCCCGGCGAATTGATCGGCATTGCCGGCCCGTCCGGCGCCGGCAAGACGACCTTCGCCGATCTGCTTGTCGGTCTTTATCCACCGGACCAGGGCCGCGTCACCGTCGGCGGCACCGCGTTGCAAGGCGCGGCGCTTTCTGCCTGGCATGATCGCGTCGGTTATGTCTCGCAGGACCCGTTTTTGTTTCACGACAGCATTCGCCGCAATCTCGCTTTCGCCAATCCGGAGGCGAGCGAAGCGGACATGTGGTACGCGCTCGGCATCTCCGGTGCCGACGCGCTGGTGCGCGCCTTGGCGCAGGGGCTCGACAGCGTGGCCGGCGAGCGTGGAACCCTGCTGTCCGGCGGCGAGCGTCAGCGTATCGCGCTGGCGCGGGCGGTCTTGCGCAAACCAGCTCTGCTTGTGCTCGACGAAGCGACCAATGCGCTCGACGTGGCGGGCGAGCGCGACATTATCGCGCGCTTGCGGGCGATCGTGCCGCGCCCGGCGATTGTCATCATCGCCCATCGGCCGGACAGTATCGCGCTGTGCGACCGGATGCTGCGTTTCGAGGACGGGCGCTGTGTCGGCGACAAGGATACCGATATGGCGGCGGGGCCGCTTGAGCCGCGCATCGTGGCGCAGCAATGAACGCGCCCATGAACTTGGTATTGAATGCGCCAATGCGGCTGGCGAATGAATTCGCGCTGGTCGCGGCCTGTTGCCGCTGGCCGCCGTCGCCTGCGCGCGACGAGGCCGTCATTGCCAGTGCGGGGACGGTGCGAAGTTGGGAAGGCGTGCTGCAACTCGCCGTCCGCCACCGCGTTGAAGGCCTGGTCCATGCCGCGTTACAGGCAGCCAGCGTGGCGTTGCCGCCTGATATCGTCAGGGAGTTGGCGTTGCGCGCGCAGCGCATCGCGCTTCGCAACGCGCTGCTGACCGGCGAATCGGTGCGGCTGCAACGCGCGCTCGATGCCGCCGGCATTGCCACGACAATCCTGAAAGGCAGCGCGCTGGCGCAGCTTGCTTACGGCACGCTGGACCTCAAGCAGGCGCGGGACATCGACCTGCTGGTCGCGCCGGACGATGCCGCGGCGGCGCTGCGCCATCTTGAAGACGACGGCTATGCGCTGGCGTCGCCGCGCGGCCCGCTCGACGCGACGCAACGCGCGGCAGTGTTTCGCTACGGCAAGGAAATCGAGCTGGTGCATGGCGTCAGCAAGACTCGCGTCGAACTGCAATGGCGGCTGGCGGTCCATCCGCTGCTGCTGCAAGGCGTCGGCGCGAGGTCCGCCGCGCGGCAGACCGTGACATTGTCCGATGGCCGCGCGCTGACGACCTTGGCCGACGACGATCTGTTCGGATACTTATGTGTGCATGGCGCCTATCATGCGTGGTCGCGGCTCAAATGGCTTGCCGATCTCAATGCCCTGATCGTCTCGCGTCACGGCGGCGACATCGCGCGGCTTTATCGGCATGCCGAAAGCCGGTCGGCCGGGCTGTGCGCCGGGCAGGCGCTGTTGCTTTGCCAACGCATTCTTGGTTTGCCGCTGCCGGCCGATCTGGCGGCGCGATTGAGCGCCGACAGACGCCTCGCGCGGTTGACCCGTATCGCCTGGGCGGCGATCCACGCGCCGGTCGTCGATCGCGGCCGCATCGCCACGGTGCTGCGCAATGTCGGCGTGCCGTTTCTGCTCGGCCGGGGCTTCGCCTATTACGCGGCGCAAGCCCAGGTCGCGTCGGTCGGGCTCGCCGACGTCGTCCGGCTGCCGCTGCCGTCCGGCTTGCATTTTCTCTATCCGCTGCTGCGTCTGCCGTTCTGGCTATGGCGGCGCGGCGTCACTTTGATGCGCGGGTGGAGTTAGCGCGACGCGATCAGCGTCCGCACCACATCGTCGAGGCGCTGTGTTGCCGCGTCGAATTTCACGCCCTTGATCTTGAACGCCGCCGCCGCCGCCATGTCGGTTTCCTTGTCGCCGATCAGGAAGCTGCCGGGAAGATCGATCGGCCGTTCGCGCGCCGCCTGTTCGAGCATGCCGGTGCCGGGCTTGCGGCATTGGCAATCCACGGCCAGCGCCTTGACCGTGCCTTCGGGATGATGCGGGCAGTAATAGAAGGCGTCGATGTGCGCGCCCTGCGCCGCCAACTCGGACTTCATGTGGGCGTGAAACGCGGCGACGGCATCCTCGCTGAAATAGCCGCGCGCGACGCCGGACTGATTGCTGACGACGATGACATGGTAGCCGGCGGCGTTGAGGAGTTTGACCGCTTGCGGCGCGCCGGCGATCCAGTCCAGCCGCTCGGTGGCGTGGACATAGCCGTGGTCGACATTGAGCACGCCGTCGCGATCGAGAAACGCCGCCGGTCGTTTCGACGACATCCGGACGCCGCTGCTGATCCAGATCAGGCCGCCGATCGTCCCGATGGCGAAGGTGGTCAGTCCGTACAGCACCGAGACGATCAGGCCGTCGCCAGCTGCCAGTCCGGCATAGGAGAAGGCGACGATCATGCTGCCTTCGCGCACGCCCCAGCCGGCGATCGAGATGGGGATGGTGGCGATCAGGATCACCGGCGGGATCATGAACAGCAGAAGCGCGAAGCTGGCCGTCGCCGCCACCGACTGGGCGATGCACCAGATCGCGGCGACGGTCAGCAGATGGATGGCGAAGGACGCGGGGGCCACGGTGGCCGCCGTTTGCGGCGATTGCGCCAGCCGCCGCGCGGTCCGCGACACCTCGACGAGATGCCGGGTTGGCGCCCAGCGCTCCATCGGCGGCACCTTCAGCACGCCGATCATGATGAACACGACCCCTCCCACCGCAGCTCCGCCGCCAATCAGCAACAGGATGGCCCGAGCAACTGGGTCTTGCACCAGCGCGAATGTCCACGGCAGGCAGGTAATGACGATCAAAGCGAGCGCGAGAATGCCGGCGACGCGGTCGATCAGCACCGAATAGGCGGCGCTCGTCCAGCCGCTGCCGGAGCGCGCGAGGAGAATCATGCGCGCGGCGTCGCCGCCGATGGTTGACGGCAAGACCTGATTGAAAAACGTGGCGATGAAACTGACACGCACCGCGGCGCGGGGCGTCAGACTGGCGCCGCATCCGAGTGCGATCGCCCGCCAGCGCATCGCCTGCACCGCGACTTGCGTCGCCTGCAGAAACAGCGCGGCGGCGATCCATCCGGCATTGAGCCGGCTCAATCGTTCGCCCAGCGCGGCAAGGTTGACCGAACGCAGCGACACATAGAGAAGAATAATGGATATGGCCGCTTTGAGCAGCAAAAGCAGCAGGCGCCGCATTGACGGGGACCCTTGTGGGCGATTTCGTCTGGAGATCGTTCTCCGCTTCGCATGTCGTTCCGGCGCACGCAAGAGCCGGGCCACGCGCTACGTCAATCGAGGTTGAGCACGGTCCGCCACAGCGAAAAGGCGTGGCGGCGCGTGAAAGCCGCGTTCAACATCGCGCGGGATCGTCGGCCCAATTCGTCGCAGCGCGCGGGATCGCCGGCCAAGGTTGTCAGCAGCGCCGTCAAGCAGTCGACGTCCGTGAGGCCGACGGCAAAGCCGCAGCAGTAACGCCCCAGCAGACCGGCGATTTCGCCGCCGGGATCGGTCAGCGCAATGATCGGCCGGCCGGCGGCGGCGATGCCGTAAAACTTGCTCGGGAAGATCACGCCCTCGAGTTCGGGGCGCAGCGACAGCCAATGAACATCGGCAACCGCCAGCGATGAGGGCAAAGCCGCGCGATCCTGATAGGGCAGGACGCGGACCGTGCGCTCCAGGCCTTTGTCGCGAACATAGCGCACCAGGGTGTCGCGCTGGCGGCCGCCGCCGATGAAGACGAAGGCAATGCGCTCATGGTCGCGCAGGCGTTGCGCAGCAGCAAGCATGGCGTCGAAGTCGTGCGCGCGGCCGAAGTTTCCCGAGTAGCCGACGACGAACTTTCCTTCCAGGTGCCATTCGCGCCGCAACGGGTTGCCGGCCACCGGCATCGGCACGATGGATTCATCGTCGGTCCAGTTCGGAATGATGCTGATCTTGTCCGGCGGAATGCCCAGCGCGACAAGCCGCCCGGCCATCGCATCGCCGAGCACGACATTGGTCGTGGCCGCATGCAACGACTTGTCGCGCAGGCGGGCGAGAATATTGGCGGCCGGGCCTTTCATCAGCGGCACGCCGAGCGCGATCGCGGCTTCAGGGTAGAGGTCCTGTAGCCAGTTCACCAGCCGGGCGCCGGAACGTTTGGCCGCGCGTGCCGCGACGACGGACAGCAGAGGCGGATCGGTCTTTGCCACCAGTATGTCGCCAGGCCTGGCGATGCCGGCAACTGCCTCGCCGACGGCTCGGTAGTAGGACAGATAGTCGAAGGCGCGGCCGATCAGTTGCGCACGGCCGAAGCGGGTGGTCGGCACGCGCCGTACCCCGACGCCGCGAATGACCTCGTACTCCGGTAGCCTGGCATTGGCGTCGTCATAGCGTTGCTGGCTGGCGATGACGTGAATATCGCCGCCGGTATCGGCGAGATGAAAAGCCAGATCGCTGAGAATCTGGCTGGTGGCCGAATGGTCGGGGTAGAAAAAGCGGTTGAGAAAAATGATGCGCGGCATGCTGGGGTGAACCGCGCGTCTCTTAAGAGCCGTGCGCCGCGCCGCGGTTAGGCCGGGGCCCGGCGGGCGCATCGACATTCATGCCATAGCCGTCGGACGGTTCGGCCATTCGCCTTTCGCCGCCGAGAAGAACCAGGATCGTCCTGGCGGCGATCTTCAAATCGAGCGCGAGCGAGGCATTGCGGATGTACCATTCGTCGAGCGCGCCCTTTTCCCCGGGCGACAGCAGGCTCCCACCGCAGACCTGCGCCCAGCCGGTCATTCCCGGCCGCACCGCCAATCGCGGCGCCGCATCAGGCGGCTGATCCCGCGGCAGCAGCGGCCGCGGCCCGATCAGCGACATGAATTCGGTCGCCAATGGCAGGATCGCGCGCATGACGCCGTTCCGCAAAGTCTATGTGCCGGCGGCGGCGGGCGATGCCGGCGGCGCGCTCGGCGCGGCCTTCGCGGTGTGGCACCGGCTCGGCGGCGCGCGGGGCTTCGCCATGGATCGGGCCGACTGGGGGCCGGCCTTCAGCGGCGACGAGATCGCGCGGGACATTGCGCATGCCGGCGATGCGCCGCGCGATGCCGGCTGCGCCGTTTGCGAGATCGACAATGAGGATGACCTGTGCCGGCATGTCGCAAAGACGATCGCCGATGGAAAGATCGTCGGCTGGTTTCAGGGCGGCTGCGAATGGGGGCCGCGCGCGCTCGGCAATCGCTCGATCCTGGCTGATCCACGACGCGCGGACATGAAGGCCGTGCTCAACGACAAAATCAAACGCCGCGAGTCGTTCAGGCCCTTTGCGCCGTCGATCCTGCGCGAGGAAGTCCCGAACTGGTTCGAACAGGATGGCGACGTGCCGTTCATGTCCCAGGTATTCCAGATCAGGCTGGAAAAACAGGCGGCCGTCGCGGCCGTCAGCCATGTCGACGGTTCAGGACGGCTGCAGACCGTGGCGCGCGATGGCCATGGGCTCTATCGCCGCCTGATCGAGGCTTTTCACGCCATCACCGGCGTGCCGATACTGCTCAACACCTCTTTTAACGAGAACGAGCCGATCGTGCTGACGCCGGCCGAGGCGCTCGACTGCTTTCTGCGCACAAAGATGGACGTCCTGGTGCTCGGCCGCTTTGTGATCGAAAGGGTGCCCCTGCGGCCCCTTCCTGGCGCTCTCTGAAGCGCTCTCTGAGTGCCCTTGGGCGCTCCAAAGCGCCCAAAATCCCTCCCAAAACCAAAAGAATCCGTTGCAGGACTGGCTGGCCGCGGCCTATGCCAACCCTTTGCGGACTCTGCTATATCGTTGCCGGCAATCGAGAACAGGTGACCTTTGAATTCTCCGTCGAAAAACCCGGAAACCCTGGCCCACGCAAGCAGCCCGGTGCCGGATATCACGGTGATCGGCGGCGCCGGCCATGTCGGGATTCCGCTGGTGCTGGCCTTCGCCGAGGCCGGCATGACCGTCAACGTCAACGACCTCAACGAGGCGACCCTTGCGACTTTGCGCGCGGGCAAATTGCCGTTCATCGAGCACGGCGCCGGCCCGTTGCTGGTCAAGGCGCTGGCCGATAACCGGCTGGTCTTTACCTCGTCGCCGTCCCAGATTCGCGGTTCCGGTCCGGTCGTCGTCACCATCGGCACGCCGGTCGATGAGTTTCTCAATCCGGTCACCGCGGCGGTGCAGCGCTGCATCGACGATCTGTTGCCGCATCTCGGCGACGACCAGTTGCTGGTGCTGCGCTCGACCGTCTTTCCGGGAACGACCGATTGGCTGCACACTTATCTCGCCCGGCTCGGCCGCAAGAACAAAATCGCGTTCTGTCCGGAGCGGGTCGTGCAGGGCTACGGCATCAAGGAGTTGCGCGAGATGCCGCAGATCGTCAGCGGCACGTCGCCGGAAGCGGTGGAAGAAGCGGTGGCCCTGTTCAACCGCATCGCGCCCGAACTTGTCGTCGTCACGCCGATCGAGGCCGAACTCGCCAAGCTGTTCAACAACGCCTATCGCTACATCGAATTCGCCGCGACCAACCAGTTCTACATGATCGCGAAATCGGCCGGCGCCGACTACCAGGCGATCATGAAGGCGATGAAGCACAATTACCCGCGCGCACGAACGCTGCCGGGGCCGGGTTTCGCCGCCGGACCCTGCCTGTTCAAGGATACGATGCAGCTTGCGGCATTCGCGCGCAATCAGTTCAACATCGGGCACGCGGCGATGCAGGTGAACGAAGGCCTGGCGCTGCAACTGGTCGACGACCTCAAGCGCAATTATGACTTGACGAACATGACGGTCGGCCTTCTCGGCATGGCGTTCAAGGCCGAGATCGACGATACGCGCGCCTCGCTGAGTTACAAGCTCAAGCGCACGCTGCAGGCCTGCGCGCGCGACGTCTTGACCACCGATCCTTTCGTCACGACCGATGCGACGATTCAGCCGCTCGATCGCGTGGTCGCCGGCAGCGATCTCCTGATCCTGTGTACGCCGCATTCCGCCTATGCCGATCACGATTTCGCCGGCAAGCCGGTGGTCGACATCTGGGGCTTTCTGAAGAACGCCAACGTTGTCTATTAGCGCATGACCCCGACAGCGCGCAGGCCGGAATTCGCATGACGGATCGACTCGACATTGTCATCCCGGTCTACAATGAAGGCCGCAATATCCTGGCGACGCTTGGCGCACTGCGCCAGCATATGCGGACGCCGTCGCGCATTCTCATCTGCTATGACCGTCCCGACGACGACACGCTGACGACGATCGCGGCCAACCCGGAGCGCGTCGAAGGCCTTTCCATCGAGTTCGTGCGCAATCCGGGGCGCGGCGCGCATGGCGCGGTGATGGCGGGCTTTGCCGCCAGCCGTGCGCCTTTCGTCATGGTCTATCCCGCCGATGACGATTTCAACGGCGCCATCGTCGATACAATGGTCGCCAAAGCCGAGCAGGGCGCCGATATCGTCTGCGCCAGCCGTTTTATTCCCGGCGGCTGCATGGTCGGCTGCCCCTGGCTCAAGGCGACCCTGGTGCGGGCGGCGGCTTTCTCGCTCCATTATATCGCGCGGCTGCCGACGCACGATCCGACCAGCGGTTTCCGGCTGTTTTCCCGCCGCGTGATCGATCGCATCCCGGTCGAGGCCGACAGGGGCTTCTGCTACAGCATCGAATTGCTGGTGAAGTGCCACCGGCTCGGCTGGCCGGTCGCCGAAGTGCCGGCGCAGTGGTTCGAGCGGACCAAGGGCGCCAGCCGCTTTCGCGTCATTAGCTGGTTGCCGGCCTATCTGCGGTGGTACGGTTACGCTTTCGCGACGACATTTCTCCGGCTGCCGGCCACGAGTGTGAAGCTGCGATCGTCCTGGAATTCCGCGACATGAACCGATTGACTCCCCGCCAGTGCCTGATCGTGTTGCACGATGTCCTGGCGACGGCAGCGGCGGCGATTCTGACTTTCGTCATTCGTTTCGACGATTTTCGGCTGGCCCTGAAGCTGCCAAGCCTGCTGATGTTTCTGCCGCTGTTCCTGCTGTTCGCGACCGCGGTCTATTTCCTGCTCAAGCTGCACCAGAGCAAATGGCGGTTCACCTCGGTCCCCGATCTGTTCAACATCGTCCGGGCCTCGACCGTGCTGGCCGTTTCGCTGGTGGCGCTCGACTACATTCTGCTGTCGCCGAACATCTATGGCGAGTTCTTTTTCGGCAAGATCACGATCCTTCTGTATTGGGTCTTGCAGATGTTCTTTCTCGGCGGTGCGCGCATCGCCTACCGCTATTTCCACTACGCGCGCACGCTGCAGCGCGTAAAGGTCGCCGACGCGACGCCGACCTTGATCATCGGCCGCACCGCCGACGCCGAGGTGCTGTTGCGCGGCATCGAGAGCGGCGCGGTCAAGAAAATATGGCCCGTGGGCATCCTGTCGCCCTCGAGGACCGATCGCGGCCAGTCGATCCGGTCCATCCCCGTGCTCGGCGACATCGACGACCTCGAAGGCATCGTCGCCGATCTGTCCAGACGCGGCACGCGGGTCACGCGGCTGGTGATGGCGCCGTCTGCATTCTCGCCGGAAGCGCGGCCGGAATCGATGCTGATCCGCGCGCGCCGGCTCGGCCTGACGATGAGCCAGATGCCGTCGCTCGAGGCCGGCGGCGTCGCCGTGCAACTGGCACCGGTCTCGGTCGAGGATCTGCTGCTGCGGCCGAGCGTGAGCATCGACTACCGCAGTCTGGGCGAATTCGTCAGCGGCAAATCGATCGTGGTCACCGGCGGCGGCGGTTCGATCGGCTCGGAAATCTGCGAGCGTATCGTCGCCTTCGGCGCTGCGCGTCTGCTGGTGATCGAGAATTCGGAGCCGGCATTATACGCCGTCGTCGAGCGGCTTGTTGCCGAGCAGAGCGAGGCCGAGATCACCGGGCGCATCGCCGATATCCGCGACCGCGCCCGCATCATGCGGCTGATCGCCGACTTCAAGCCCGACATCGTATTTCACGCCGCCGCGCTCAAGCATGTGCCGATTCTGGAACGGGATTGGGATGAAGGGGTCAAGACCAACGTGCTGGGCTCGATCAATGTCGCGGACGCGGCTGCGGCGGCCGGCGCCAATGCGATGGTGATGATTTCGACCGACAAGGCGATCGAGCCGGTGTCGATGCTGGGCGCCACCAAGCGGCTGGCGGAGATGTATTGCGAGGCGCTCGACGCCGACCTCGTCCGCCGCGCCGGCAATGGCGGCGGCCGGGCGATGCGGCTGATTTCGGTGCGCTTCGGCAACGTGCTGGCGTCAAACGGCTCGGTGGTGCCGAAGTTCAAGGCGCAAATCGAGGCCGGCGGCCCGGTGACGGTGACGCATCCCGACATGGTCCGCTATTTCATGACGATCCGCGAAGCCTGCGACCTCGTCATCACCGCCTCGCGTCATGCGCAGAGCCAGAATGACACCAGTGTGTCGGTCTATGTGTTGAACATGGGCCAGCCGGTGAAGATCGTCGATCTGGCCGAGCGCATCATCAGGCTCAGCGGACTGGAGCCGGGGCGCGACATTAAGATCGAGTTCACCGGCATTCGTCCCGGCGAGCGGCTGCATGAGATCCTGTTTTCAAGCGAAGAGGAAATGGCGGAGATCGGCATTCCCGGCATCGTCGCCGCCAAGCCGGTGCAGGCCTCGCTCGAAGCGGTGCGCGGCTGGGTGGCGCTGCTGGAGCAGGGGCTGGCGCGCAACGAGCACGATGTCATCTACAAGGTGCTGCGCGAGGCGGTGCCGGAGTTTCGCGGCAAGGTGGCGTAACGCGCGACCACAGGGCAGCCGGATAGCCCGCTGATTTAGCGGGCTTCTTGTTGCTTATTTCAAGGCGTGAAATCGACGTGTGGCATCCTGAAATGTCCTTGACTCCTGTGCGCCATAAGTTTTCCTTGGGGCCAGGGAGAAAACAAACAATGGACGCAACGATCCTGCCAGGGCCCGGCATAAAGGCCCGTCCGCCACGCGCGCGCACCGACGGCGAGCGCCACAGCATTCAATCGGTCGACCGCGCGCTGTTCCTACTGGAAACCATCGCCGAAGCTGGCGGTGAGGCGACGCTGACCGACCTGTCCGTCCGGACCGGCCTCAACATCTCCACCTGTCATCATCTGCTGGCGACTTTGATCCAGCGCGGCTTCGCCGCCAAAGTGCCGGGCCGCAGGCTTTACGCACTGGGCGCCCGAATCCTGTACCTCGGTCATGCCTGCCTGCAGGTCGACCTGCCGCGCCGGGCGCAGCCTTTCCTTGAGGCGATCAACGCCGCCACCGGCGAAACTGTCCACCTCGCCGCTCTGCAGGGCGATCAGGTCGTCACCGTGGCGCGGCGCGAAGCTCGCCATGCCGTGCGCGTCGATTCCGGCCGCATCGGCAAGGTCGATGCGCCGCACGCCACGTCGCTCGGCAAGGCGATCATGGCCTGGCTGCCCGAAGACGAAATGCAGCGTATGGTCGCGCACGGCATGAAGCGCTTCACCGAAAACACGATCACCGAGTTTCCGGCGCTGATCGAGGATTTGCGGCATGTGCGCCGTAACGGCTACTCCATGGACCGCGAGGAAATCCTGCCCGGCGTCATCTGCATCGGCGCCGCCATTCGCGATCAGGCCGGCACCGTGATCGGCGCGATCAGCGCATCGACGCCGACCATGCGCGCGACCGAGGAGCATCTCGGCCTCATGCGCACCGAGATCGTCGCCGCCGCGCGCACGATGTCGGCTCTGTTCGGCGCGCCCGCGGCGCAGGCCGCAGCCGACCAGCCGCAGGCCGCGGCCGGCTGATCGTCAACCGACACACAAGCGAAACAAGAAAATATTTCTGGAGGAATTATGTACGCACCTGCCGGCGTGAAGACCAACCATAACGAATTTCCCATTCCGGACACGATGCGCGCCTGGGTGCTCGGCGATCCCGGTCAGCTGAGCATGACGGAAAAGGCGACGCCGGTGCCGAAGAAGGCCGAGGTTCTGGTGCGCATCGACGCGGTTGCGATCTGCGCCACCGATCTCGAGATCATCTATCACGGCCCGCCGGCCTCGATTCAGGGCGGCCTGCCGTTCAACAAGGGCTTCACGCCGGGCCACGAATATATGGGCACCGTTGTGGCGCTGGGCTTGGGCGTCGATGAATACAAACTCGGCCAGCGTGTCGCGGTGGAAATTCACGCCGGCTGCGGCCAGTGCAAGCGCTGCCGCGAGGGCATGTACACGTCGTGCCACAACTACGGCATGAACTACGGCGACGTCGACAAGAACCATCGCGCCAACGGCTTCACTACCGATGGCGGCTTCTGCGAATATCAGGTCAACCACATCAATACGTTGGTCGCCATTCCGGACGAGATGTCGGACGAGGAGGGCACTTTGGTCGTCACCGCCGGCACGGCGATGTATGCGCTGACCGAGCTCGGTGGACTGGTGGCGGGCGAAAGTGTGGTCGTCACCGGCCCGGGCCCGATCGGCCTGATGGCGGTCGCGGTTGCCAAGGCGCTCGGCGCTCAGCCGGTGATCCTCACCGGCACGCGCGACAACCGGCTGGAGATCGGCCGGCGGTTGGGCGCCGACGCGGTCATCAACGTCCGCAAGACGCCGGACGTGGTCGCCGAAGTGAGGCGTCTCAACGGCGGCAAGGGCGTCGACTATGTGGTCGAATGCTCGGCCGCGACCACGGCGGTCAACGACGCCGTGCGCATGGTCAATCGCGGCGGCCGCGTCTGCCTTGCCGCCTTCGCGCATGAGGAAGTGCCAGTCGATGTCGCGCATATCGTGCGAAACAACATCTATATGTACGGCATTCGCGGCGAAGGAAAGAGCGCGACACATCGCGCCGAAGCTTTCATGAAGCAGAAGCGTTTCGACGCCACCCTGATTCACACGCACACCTTCCCGCTCGACGATCTGCCGACCGCGATCCGCTACGCCAAGGACCGCGTCGAAGACGCCATCAAGGTGGTGGTCAAGGCGAAGTATGACGCCGTAAGCAAGGTCGCGGCGGAGTGACGCTGTCTTCCCTCTCCCCGCACTCGCGGGGAGAGGGTGGCAAGGACCGAAGGTCCTTGCCGGGTGAGGGGCCTCTTATGAGGCCGCGCATTGCAATTGCCCCTCACCCCAACCCTCTCCCCGTAAGAACGGGGAGAGGGAGCCCACGGAGTACGCTGACGGTCATGCTCATCTGCGACGAATACATAACGCCCGCCTCGCTCGCCGAGGCCTTCGCCGCGCTGGAGAAACATCGCGGGCGCTATCGCGTCGTCGCCGGCTGCACCGACACGCTGCCGTGGGCGCGCGAGGGCCGCGCCGGCGACGTCGAAATTCCGGTGCTGATCGACGTTTCGAAAATCCCGGAACTGAACGAACGCCACGTCGGCGACACCCGCGTGCGTCTTGGCGCCGCGACGCCGATCCAGCGTTTCCTCGACGACGCGGCGCTCGGCCGCGCCATGCCGGCGATGCCGCGCTGCGCGGTCTGGTTCGCCGACGATCAGATCAGGGCGCAGGCGACCATCGGGGGCAATGTCGTCAACGCTTCACCGGCGGCCGACGCCACGCCCTGTCTTGAAGCGCATGACGCCATCGTCGAACTGGCGTCGGCCAAAGGCAAACGCAGCATGCCTTTGCGCGAATTTATCACCGGGCCCGGTAAGACGATGCTGGCCGAGGGCGAACTGGTCACCGGCTTTGAATGTGACGCGTTCCCGAGCTATGGCGGCAGCTTCGAGAAGGTCGGTCACCGCCGCTCGCTGGTGATTTCCATCGTCTGCCTCGCCGTCATGGTGAAGCTCGATCGCGACGGCCGCATGATCGAAGACACACGGCTCGCGATTGCCGGCATCCGGCCGGTGCCGCGCCGCCTGCGCGAAATAGAAGACTTGTTGCGCGGCCAACCGCTGACTGGCGCGCTGCTGGAGCAGGCGGCCGACATGCCGCTCGATCTGGTGCAATCCAGAACTCGCCAAGAATATCGCCGCGACGTGGTGCGCGGCTTCCTGGTGCGCGGCCTGATCGCCGCCGCCAAGCGCGCCGGCGCCGCGCCCGATGCACTGACGATTGAGTTGGAAGCCGCCTATGGTTGATATTCAGCTCACCGCCACCATCAACGGCCGCAAGGTGTCCCGCGCCGCCAAGCCGCATCTCCGGCTGCTCGATTTCCTGCGCGACGATCTCAATCTAACCGGCAACAAGGAAGGCTGCGGCGCCGGCGAATGCGGCACCTGCTCGGTGTTTGTCGACGGCGTGTTGATGAAGTCGTGCCTGATGCCGGTGGCGAAAGCGCAAGGCGCTCAGATCGACACCATCGAGTCGCTCGCCAAGTCCGGCGAACTGAGCGTATTGCAAAAGGCCTTCCACAAGGCCGGCGCCAGCCAGTGCGGCTACTGCATTCCCGGCATGGTGATGGCGGCGACCGCGGCGCTGCGCGCCAATCCATTCGCCGACCGCGAAGAAATCAAGGAGCGCCTCGGCGGCAATATCTGCCGCTGCACCGGCTATCAGAAGATCTTCGACGCGGTCGAACTGGCGCGCGACGTGCAGAACGGCCGCGTGCCTGCAACCGCTTTGCTGGAAACCGACACCGCCGACGGTGACGTCATCGGCAAGAGCGTGCGCCGCATCGATGCGCCGAGCAAAGTTTCCGGACGGCTGAAATATGCCGGCGACATGACCATGCCCGGCATGCTGCATGTGCAGGTGCTGCGCTCGCCGCACGCGCATGCGCGCATCGTTTCGATCGATACGTCGGCAGCTTTGGCGATGGAAGGTGTCGAAAGCGTCATTACGTCGGCGGATGTGCCCGGTCAGGACGGCTTCGGCGTCTTCGTCCACGATCAGCCGGTCATGGCGCGTGACAAGGTGCGCTATGTCGGCGAAGCCATCGCCGCGGTCGCCGCTGAGGACTCATTGACCGCCAAGCGCGCGGTGGCCGCGATCAAGGTTGTCTACGAGCAGTTGGTTCCGGTGTTCGACCCGGACGAGGCGATGCGGCAAGGCGCGCCTGTGGTGCATGATTATGCGCCGGACAACATCACCAAACACATTCCGATCCGCGTCGGCGATGTCGAAGCCGGTTTCGCCGCTTCCGACCTCGTCATCGAGGAAAGCTACTCGACGCAGGCGATCGAGCACGCTTATCTCGAGCCGGAAGCGGGGCTTGCTTACGTCGACCACGACGACGTGGTGACGGTGGTGTCGCCGAGCCAGAACATTACCCATCACCGCCATATGCTGGCGCGCATCATCGCCAAGCCGATCAGCAAAGTCCGCTTCATCATGAGCCCGGTCGGCGGCGGCTTCGGCG
>JAUSBQ010000142.1 GCA_030651965.1 Pseudolabrys sp.
GACCGTGGTCTCCCAGGCGTAAGCATCGCGGCCCGGCGCCTTGTAGTCGTGGCACATGAACAGCCGCGTCGCCGGCGGTAGCGACAGGATGCGCTGGATCGACCGATAGAGCGCGCGGGCGTCACCGCCGGGGAAGTCGGCGCGTGCGGTGCCGTAATCCGGCATGAACATCGTGTCGCCGACGAAGACCGCGTCGCCGATCTTGTACGACACGCAAGCCGGCGTGTGGCCCGGCGTGTGGATCACCTCGCCGTCCAGCGTGCCGACCTTGAAGCGTTCGCCGTCCTTGAACAGATGATCGAACTCGGAGCCGTCGCCCGAGACATCGATCGCGTTGAACACCGGACGGAAGATGCGCTGCACGTCGCGGATGTGTTCGCCGATCGACACCTTGGCGCCGGTCTTGAGCTTGATATAGGGCGCGCCCGACAGATGATCGGCATGGGCGTGGGTCTCCAGGACCTGCGTTACGGTCACGCCGAGCCTCTCCGCCTCAGCCAGAATTTTGTCGGCCGACGCCATCGAGGCCTTGCCGGTGCGGAAATCGTAATCGAGCACCGGATCGATCACCGCGCCTTCCATGCTGGCTGCGTCCCACACCAGATAGCTGACGGTATTGGTCGGCTCGTCGAAAAAGGCCTGTATTTGCGGCGCTGCGGGGGTGGGCATTGGCTTTCTCCGATTTGTCGTTGCGTTTGGACTTGACTTATATATTAGTCATTACTAATTTAGCAATGTCTAATTCATGATCGAATTCACGGGACCTGCCGATGACCGCCAAGACAGCCAGCCGCAACGCCGTTCCCACCGATAAGGGGATGGCCGAGCTCGAACGCAAGTCCGGCGAAGCGGCCGGCCTGTTGAAGCTTCTGGCCAACGAAAACCGGCTGCTGGTCCTGTGCCGGCTGGCGATGGCCGGCGAATTGTCGGTCACCGCTTTGGTTGAAGCCGTCGACCTCAGCCAGTCGGCGCTGTCGCAGCATCTCGCCAAGATGCGCGACGACGGCCTGCTCGCCACCCGCCGCGATGCACAGACCATCTATTACCGGATCGCCGATCCGAACGCGGCGCGCCTGCTGGCGCTGCTCAAGGACATCTACTGCCGCTAAGGCGCGCAGGACTTAAACTTTCCCGAAAACCGACTGTCAGGAGACAACCCATGAAAATCGTTTCGCCCGAACGCGCCGTCGAATTGGTCAACGACGGTGCCGTACTGATCGATATCCGCGAGGCTCACGAACACACAAACGAGAACATCCCCAGCGCGCGGCACCACGCGCTGTCGCAGATCGACGCCCAGCACCCGGTCCAGGCCGGCGACAAGGTTCTTATTTTTCACTGCAAATCGGGCGCCCGTACCAAGATGAATGCGGGGCGTCTGGCGGCCTCGGCCGGCGATTGCGAGGTCTACCTGCTCGGCGGCGGCATCGAAGCCTGGAAACGCGCCGGCCTGCCGACCTCGGCAAACCCCACAGGCAAGCAAGCGGCGAGCGCCGCTCAGGGCGGTTTCCTGTGCCGGTTGTCGTCTATGTTCCGCTGACACCGCGCGCCCGCGGATGAGGAAGTGCCGTGCCGTTCTTGCATGAGATATTAGCGATCGGCTCGGGAAGCCTCGTCGGCTTCACGCTCGGCCTTGTCGGCGGCGGCGGCTCGATTCTGGCGGTGCCGCTCTTGGTCTATGTCGTCGGCGTGCCCTCGCCGCATGTCGCCATCGGCACCAGCGCGATCGCGGTCGCCGCCAGCGCCGCGCTCAACCTCGCCGGCCACGCGCGCGCGCATACGGTGAAATGGCCGTGCGCGCTGGTCTTCGCTCTGTCCGGTATCGCGGGCGCTGCCGGCGGCGCGCAACTCGGCAAAATGATGGACGGCGCGCGGCTGCTGACCTTGTTCGGCGTGCTGATGATCGTCATCGGCTTGGGCATGCTGTGGCCACGCAAATCTGGCGGCAATCCGGATGTGGCACTGACCCGCGCCAACATGCCGACCTTGCTGCCGCAACTCGTCGGCGCCGGTCTTCTGGTCGGCGCGCTGTCGGGATTCTTTGGCATCGGCGGCGGCTTCTTGATTGTGCCGGGCCTGATCGGCGCCACCGCCATGCCGCTGATCAATGCGATCGGCTCATCGCTGGTGTCGGTTACCGCCTTCGGACTGACCACGGCGGCGAGCTATGCTTGGTCCGGACTGGTCGACTGGCCGCTGGCCGGATTGTTCGTGCTCGGCGGCGCGCTTGGCGGCCTGTTCGGCACGCGGCTGGCGCGGCATCTCGCCGGCCACAAGAACGCGCTCACCCGCACTTTTTCCGGCATCGTCATCGCGGTCGGACTGTATGTCGTCGTCCGCTCAGTCGTGTTCTAGCTCCCAAAAATCGATCGCCGGATCTGCCGGAAGCTCTTTCTTGTAGTCGAGCGTCGCGTATTTGCCGGCGTGATAGACCAGCGGCGGGCGGCTGTGCTCGCGCAGGCCGATGACGCGGCCAATGAACAATGTGTGGTCGCCGCAATCGTGACGCGTCTCGATCTCGGCCGCGAGCGAGGCGGTGACGCCGGCCAGCACCGGAACGCCCTCGATGTGCTCGAAGGACAGATCGGGCTCGGTCGCGCCCTGCCGGGCGAAATGCTGGCTGACCTGCTCCTGGCCCTTGGCCAGCATGCTGACGCCGAAATGGCCGGCCTTTGCCAGCAGGTCGTGCATGCGTGCCTTCTTGGCCACCGAAATGATGCACAAAGGCGGCGCCAGCGAGCCCGACATGAAGGCGTTGGCGGTCATGCCGCGCACGGCGTCGTCTGCTTCGGTCGTAATGACGGTAACGCCGGTGGTGAAGGAACCCATGACGCGGCGGAACAACGCGGTGTCGATCGGTGCTTGGGTGTCGGTCGCATTCATCGGTTCAATCCGCATGGGCCGGAGCGCTTGAGATTCCCTTTTACGGCCCCGGCGAAACCGGCACAACCGAGGCATGCCGATGGCCGCGGGCAGCGGGATCGGCTAGTGTCCCGCCCGACATCCGCGGCTGCGAGCCACGGCCTTTCCGGGAGACGACGATGACGCGGGAACTGATGTGGCTGACCTTCACCGTCATTCTGACCATGGTGCTGTGGATTCCCTACACGCTCGACCGCCTCAAGGTGCGCGGGCTGATGGGCACGATGGCCAACCCGTCACGCGACGACAAGCCGCAAAGCCCGTGGGCGCAGCGGCTCTATTTCGCGCATACCAACGCCGTCGACAATCTGGTGGTGTTCGCTCCTCTGGTGCTCATTCTCGACAGCATCGGCCATTCGACGCAAAGCACGGTGATCGCCTGCGCGGTCTATTTCTGGGCGCGGCTGGCGCACGCGGTTATCTATGCGCTCGGTGTGCCGGTGTTGCGCACCCTCGCTTTCGCGGTCGGGTTCCTGGCGCAGGCCGTGCTGGTGCTGGCGGTGTTCGGGATACTCTAGGGCTCAAGTCGCTCAGTGCAGCGGCGCTGCACGCTCGGCAATGGCGCGCAGATCGCAGCCGCGCGGCAACATGCCGAAGGCGCCGCCGCCCTCGCCGCTTAAGCGCGATGCGCAGAACGCGTCCGCCACGGCATGCGGCGCGTGCTTGATCAGCAGCGCCGCCTGCAAGGCCAGCACCAGATCGCGCACCAGAACGCGCGCCTGCGCTTCGTCGTTGCGGTCTGCGCCGCCCATGCGCTTGTCGAGTTTGCCGGCAAAGGCTTTCAGCCGCGGCTCGTCGCTGGCTAATTCGTGGCGCAGCACATCGGCGGCATTGGCGGTGCGGCCGATGGCGCGCAACACGTCGAGGCACATGACGTTGCCGGAGCCTTCCCAGATCGAATTGACCGGCGCCTCGCGGTACAGCCGTGGCATGATGCTTTCCTCAATGTAGCCGGAGCCGCCCAAGACCTCCATAGCCTCCGAAGTCACCATCGGCGTGCGCTTGCAGATCCAGAACTTCGCCGCCGGCGTCAGGACGCGGCGGAACACCTGGGCAATTTCGCCCTCCTCGTCATAGGCGCGCGCGAGCCGGAACGTCAGCACGGCGGCTGCCTCCGACTCCAGCGCCATGTCGGCCAGCACATTGGCCATCAGCGGCTGGTCGATCAGCTTTTTCTGAAACACGGTGCGGTGGCGCGCGTGATGGATCGCCTGGACCACGGCCTGGCGCATCAGCGACGACGAGCCGATGGCGCAGTCGAGCCGGGTGTAATTGCCCATCTCGATGATGGTCGGAATGCCACGCCCCTCCTCGCCGATCATCTGCGCATAAGCGCCGGCGAATTCGACCTCGCTCGAGGCGTTCGATTTGTTGCCGAGCTTGTCTTTCAGGCGAATGATCTGGATCGCATTGCGTTCTCCATCCGGCGTCCAGCGCGGCAACAAAAAGCAACTCAGGCCCTTCTCCGTCTGCGCCAGCACCAGGAAGGCGTCGCACATCGGCGCCGACATGAACCATTTGTGGCCGTGCAGGCGATACGAGCCATCGCCGGCGGGCTCCGCGCGCGTCGTATTGGTGCGCAAGTCCGACCCGCCCTGGTTCTCGGTCATGCCCATGCCGAACAGCGCCGCAGACTTCTGCCCGACCGGCGCAAAGCGCCTGTCGTAGTCGCGGCCATAGATTTTCGGCAGCCATTGCGCGGCGACATCCGGCGCATGGCGCAAGGTCGGCACCGCGCCGTAGGTCATGGCGACCGGACAATAGACGCCGCTTTCGATCTGATTGAGCATGTAGGTGCCGGCCGCGCGGGCGACGTGCGCGCCCGGCTGCGGATGCGCCCATGGGCTCGAATGCAGGCCGGCGCGCAGCGCGATCGCCATCAACTCGTGCCAGGCGGGGTGGAATTCGACCTCGTCGAGACGATGACCGTAACGGTCGAGCGTGCGCAGTTGCGGCGTGAACTTGTTGGCGTCGAAGCCGAGCTTGACGGTCTCGGGCTTTCCCAGCGTGACGCCGAGCGCGTTGAGGCCGCCTTCGGCCCATTCGGCGTTCTCGCGCCGCACGGCTTCGCGCAGCACCTGATCGCTGACGAACAGATTATAGGGCTCGAGCGGCGGCGGCTGGTTTTGGACCTCGAACATGGATCGGGTCTCCCGGCAAAGGCAGAGAGACCCTAATCCAGCCGACGATTCTAGGGAAACAGCGCGACCTGATCGATCCCTAAGGTTTCCGGAAAGCCCATGACCAGATTCATGTTCTGGATCGCCTGGCCGGAGGCGCCCTTCACCAGATTATCCAGCGCCGAGACGATGATGGCCCGGTCCGGGATACGGTCGGCCGCGACGCCGATCATGGTCATGTTGGAACCGCGGACATGGCGGGTGTGCGGCGTCTCGCCGAACGGCAGCACATGGACGAAGGGCTCCTTCGCGTAGAACTTTAAAAGTATCTCGTGAAGGCCCTCGGGGGTGCGGCCGCGTTTGCCCCGCACATAGATGGTCGATAGGATGCCCCGGTTCATCGGCACCAGATGCGGCGTGAAAGTCACCATCACCTCGCGCCCGGCCGCGAGCGAGAACTCCGGATCGAGTTCGGCCATGTGCCGGTGCTTGCCGACGCCGTAAGCGTTGAAGCCTTCCGACACTTCGGAGAACAGCATGGCTTCCTTCGCCGCCCGTCCCGCACCAGTCATGCCGGATTTGGCGTCGATGACGATCTCGTCGAGGTCGATCGCCTTGGCCTTGATCAGCGGCGTCAGCGGCAGTTGCGCGCAGCTTGTGTAGCAGCCGGGATTGGCGACCAGCCGCGCGTGTCTGATGTCGCGCCGGTGGATCTCGCACAGGCCGTAGACCGCTTCCTTCTGAAGCTCCGGCGCATGGTGCTCGTGGCCATACCACTTCGCATAGGCCGCGGTGTCCGCCAGCCGGAAGTCGGCCGACAGGTCGACCACCTTGGTATCCGGCGCGGCGGCCAGCAGGTCTTTCAGCACCTTCTGCGTGGTGGCGTGCGGCAGCGCGCAGAACACCACGTCCAGCGCAAGCGCCTTCCAGTCGAGCCCGTCGAGCGCGACCAAATCCGGCAACTCATAAGGCGAGAACTGCGGGAACACTTCACGCATCGGCTTGCCGGCGCTGCGCTCGGCGGTCAGGAGCGCGAGTTCGGCGCGCGGGTGGCGCAGCAGCATCCGCACCAGTTCGGAGCCGGTATAGCCGGAGGCGCCGAGGACGCCAATTTTCGCTTTGGAAGCCATGGCCTTATGCCCTTCAGTTCAAGCGTCGATTAAACGGACTTTGGACAACATCATGCCGCTTTGCGCGCGGCTTTCGGTATCTGGACTAAGGCAACGGGGGGAAGGATCAAGATGCCGCGGCCAAAATCCGGCGGCACGGGGACTAAAATTCACACGCCGAAGCGCGCCCGTGCCGTGGCGATACGGCGGCGGCGGCGCGCAGTTGCTGGTGAAAACGTCGTCATAAGCGGCGATATAGGCTCAGGCCCGGAACCGGTCAAGCCGCAAAGGAAGGGCCGCCCCCGGATGGGACGGCCCTCGCCTCGCCAGGCTTTCAAGCCCGATCAGATCGCGTGAACCTGCACCAGCCGGTAGCCGGTGCCATCCTTCTCGACGTAACCGGCGGACGGGAACGGGAAGTGATAGCCGATGATCGGCATCTTCTCGGCCAGCGCCATGTCGTAGAACTTGCGGCGCGTCGCTTCCGACATGCCGCCGTCATTGTCGAACATCAGATGCCAGCCCGGATTGCGCATGAACACGCCCGGGTGGTTGGTGACGTCGCCCTGCACCGCCAGCCGCTTCGAACCAGAGGCAATGATGAACGACGTATGTCCCGGCGTGTGGCCGGGCGTCGCAAATGACGTGATGCCCGGCGCCACTTCCTTGCCGTTCTCGTAAGGCGTGGTCTTCAGGCCTTCAAACACCTTCTTGACGTTGGCGAAGTTGCCCTTGTTGGGGCCGTTAGCCTTGCTCGCGTTGGATTCATCGCTCCAGAACGCCCACTCGACGGCCGGCACTTTGATCTCGGCATTCGGATAGGCCAGCGAGCCGTCGGCGTTCTTGAGGCCGCCGATGTGATCGCCGTGGAAATGCGAGATCAGCACGATGTCGACCGACTTTGGATCGATGCCGGCAGCCGCCATGTTGGCGCGCGTGTTGCCGACAGCGCCCTTGCTCGCGTCGAATGCGCCGAGCCCGTTGCCGGTGTCGATGGCAATGGTCTTGCCGCCCATCTTGACGATCACCGGGCTGAACGAAATCGTCAGCTGACCCTTGGGCATATAGAGCCCTTCATAGGCCGCCGCCGTCTTTTCCTTGTCGAGATTGACGATTAAGTTTTCAGGCATCGGAAACGTGCGCGCGCCATCGAACACCTGCACGATCTCGCCATCGCCGAACTTGTAACGGAACACGCCGGTCGGCGCGGCGGCGGGCGTCTGCGCCTGGCTCGGCGACAACGAGATTGGACTGAGTGTGCCGGCAGCGGCCGCGGCGGCACCGGCAAGCGCGGCACGACGAGTAAATTGCAATTGAATCCTCCCAAGCATTGTTTGGCGCACGGCGCCGTTTTCCGAATTTCGAATTCGGCCTCAACTCATCAACACCCTTGCGTGGTTGCTATTCCCCGCCAAGTGGCGATAGCCCGGCGGCCGGTCAAATTCACGGCACCGGCCTTGCCATATTGCCGCAGGGGGGGTGGGCGCCGTCACGCCGCTCGGTCGTTCAGTTGCCCCACATCCAGGCGATCCCTTTCGAAATGCCGTCGCCCAGGGTCAACAGCACCGCCGCCCAGACAAAGGCCGACAGCACATTGGCGATCTGAAAGCGCCAGAACGGCATTTCGAAAATGCCGGCGATCAGCGGCACCGAGGCGCGCAACGGGCCGAAAAAACGCCCGATGAAAATGCCGGCGATGCCCCATGTCTTCATGAAGCGTTCGCCGCGCGGGATCAGGTCCGGATGGCGGGACAACGGCCATATATGCTGCACCCGGTATTCCAGCTTCAGCCCGATCCAGTACGACAGCCAGTCGCCTAACGCGGCGCCGAGCGCGGCGGCGACCCAGACCGGCCAGAAGCTGATGCCGCTCGAGCCGATCAGCGCGCCGAGCGCGACCAGCGCGCCCCAGGCCGGGATCAGCAGCGAAATGAAGGCAAGCGATTCACCGAAAGCCAGCGCGAACACGATCGCCGGTACCCAAGCCGCGTTGTCGCGCGCGAAGGCAATGATCTGATCGACGTAAGCTTCCATCGGATTTTTGACCGCGGTTGGTTAGAAAAGGCGCAGCCTGTGTAACCCGCGCATCCATTTTGCGCCATGCTTTCATAGTGCGAAACTTGGCCGCGCAACGCGACGATATAACCACGCCGCGACCGCGGGAGGGATTGACAGGCATCGTCGATGCAACAGACTGTCATGCACGACAAAAAGCAACGCCGGAACCGGCGAACTTTGGGGAGATAACATGACAATTCGCAATCTGTTACGCGCCGGCGTTTTCGTGGCGCTGGCCACGGCCGGTACCTTCGCCGCCGCTTCGGCCAACGCGCAGGAGGTCATCCGTCTGCGCATCGCTTCGGGCCATCCGCCCGCCAACACCTACGTCAATCTGATGCAGGGCTTCTTCGTTCCGGAAGTGACCAAGCGCGTCGCCGAGAAAACCAAATACAAGGTCGAGTTCGTCGAGGGTTACGGCGGTTCGATGGTAAAGGTCGCCGACACGCTGGAGGGCGTGCAGTCGGGCATCATCGACATCGGCGGCTACTGCTTCTGCTTCGAGCCGTCCAACCTGCCGCTGCATGCGTTCCAGGTGATGCTGCCCTTCGGCACGATGGACCCCACCACCAGCCTGAAGGTGGCGCGCGCCGTGTACGACAAGGTGCCGTACATGTCGAAAGTGTTCGAGGACAAATTCAAGCAGAAGCTGATCGCGCTGATCGCCGACAACGGCTACAATCTCGGCACCAATTTCGACTGGAATTCGGTCGCCGATATCAAGGGCCAGAAGATCGCTGGCGCCGGCCTCAATCTGAAATGGCTGGAATTCGCCGGCGCGACGCCGGTGCAGTCGTCGCTGCCGGACGCCTACACCTCGATGCAGACCGGCGTCTACAACGGCTGGATCATGTTTCCGTCGGCCTGGGTCAACTTCAAGCTCTATGAAGTCGGCAAGTTCTATACCGAGATCGGCTTCGGCGCGATCACCTGGCACGGCCTGACCGTCAATTCGGCGCGCTGGGAAAAGCTGCCGAAGGAAGTCCAGACCATCATCGCGGAAGTCGCCAAGGAATACGAAGCCCGCACCGGCACCGTGAACAAAGAGAACTATCCCAAGCAGATCGCCGACCTGAAAACGCACGGCGTCAACGTCAAGGCCGTGTCGGACAAGGTGAAGGCGGATTGGGCGAACTCGCTCGCCGCCTGGCCGGCGCAGAAGGCCAAGGAGCTCGACGCCGCCGGCCTGCCGGGAACGCAGGTGCTGGAAATCGCGCTCAAGGCCGCCGAAGACAACGGCCACAAGTGGCCGGTGCAATACAAGATCAAGTGATCGTTGCGAAAGCCAGACGGCCCCGGTTGGGGCCGTCTGTTTTTTAAGCGATAAGCCCCTCGCCGGTCAGGACGACGATCGATGCTTGAAGCCTTGAACGCGCGCGTCGTGCGGCTGCTGCTGGCGGCTGCGGCCGTGATCATTTTTCTGCTCGGCTTTCTGGTCTGCGCCGACATCGTCGGCCGCGCCTTCTTCAACGCGCCGGTGAAGGGCACGCCGGAAATGGTGTCGATGTCGATCGTCATCATCTGCTTCCTGCTGGCCGGCTATTCGGTGCAGAGCGGCAGCATGATCTACACTGACGTGCTCTCCAGCGCATTCGGCGCACGCGGACGCGCCAGCGCCCTGTTGCTGTCGGCGATCCTCGGCATCCTGTTCTTCGGCCTCATCGTCTGGGGTAGCTACGAGCCGACCTTGCACGCCATCGCCAGCGGCGAATATGAAGGCGAAGGCGCACTGCGCGTGCCGGTGTGGCCGGCGCGCACGGTCGTCGTCATCGGCGCGGCGCTGGTGGTGGTCAGCTACGCCTTGCATGCCGCGCGCGCAATCAAGGTTATCGTCACCGGCCGGGACGAACTCGCCGCGGCGGCCGCCCCGCCCCGCCACTAAAGACGCGACCAAGGAAGCGATCATCTATGGGCCACTTTGACATGATCGCGATCGTCGTGGTCGTCCTCGGACTGGTCTTTGCCGGCGTACATATCGCCATTGCGCTCGGCATCACCGCGGCGCTCGGCATCTATCTGATGATGGGCGACCTCGAAGTGGTGCGCACCTTCGTCGCCAATACCGCTTACGAAGCACTGCGCGACTACGTCTTCGCCGTCATTCCGCTGTTCATGCTGATGGGCGATTTTCTCGCCAAATGCGGCGCGGCGCGTGACCTCTACACGCTCGCCAACCGGGCCAGCAAATGGCTGCCGGGGCGGCTTGCCGCCGCGACCATTCTGGCGAATGCACTGTTCGGCTTCGTCACCGGCGTCAGCATCGCCGCCGCCGCCGCTTTTTCGCGCATCGCGTACCCGGAAATGCGGCGCTATGGCTATCGCCGCGACTTCGCGCTCGGCTCGGTCGCTGGTAGCGCCTGTCTCGGCATGCTGATCCCGCCCTCGGTGCTGATGATCGTCTGGTGCGTGCTGACCGAAATCTCGATCGGCAAATTGTTTCTGGCCGGCGTCATCCCCGGTCTTCTCACCGCCACCGGCATGGTCGCCTATGTGGTGATCGCCGCCAGGCTCAAGCCCGAGCTGGTCGGCGAAACGCATGCCTCGCGCCGCGGCGCGGCGCTTGGGTCCCCACTTGGCGCCGATGTGTCCGGCGCGCATGTGATGCCCCCGGAAGAAGATGACGCCACCATCCGCGCCATGCTGATCAGCACGATGCTGGTGATCGCGCTGATCGCCGGCACGCTCGGCGCGATCTGGCTCGGCCTGTGTACGCCGACCGAAGGCGCCGGCGTCGGCGCGGTCGGCGCGCTGGTGCTGGCGATCATCAAGGGCATCCGGCCGCGCGAAGTCTGGCAGGTGGTGCTGGATGTCGGCCGCACCTCGGGACCGCTGCTGCTGCTGCTGTTCTGCGCGCAGCTTTATTCGCGCGTCCTGTCGATGACCGGCTTCACCGAGGCCGCCAAGAACTTCCTGCTCGCCACCGGTGCCGGGCCCTGGGGCATTCTGCTGGTGATGGTCGCCATCTGGATTGTGCTCGGTTGCCTGATCGACTCGATCTCGATCATTCTCCTGACCGTGCCGATTTTCGCGCCAATCGCCGCGCATCTCGGCTTCGACCCGCTCGCCTTTGCGATCATGGGGATTCTCGCCATTGAGACCGGGCTGCTGACGCCGCCCTTCGGCATTCTGGTGTTCACGGTGAAGGCGGCCGTCCCGGACAAGGACGTGGAACTCGCGGAGATTTTCCGCGGTGCGGTGCCGTACTGGCTCGTGTTGCTCGCCGTGGTTGCCGCGCTGGCGGTATTTCCACAGATTGCCACGTTCCTGCCTAACCTGTAGGCCCCTCTCCCGCACACCCGGTGGAATCCGCATACCTGCGGCGGTCACGCCGGCTTTGCCGGCATGGCATAGTGCTGGCAACTGATTCGCCGCGTCCCGCTCTGAGAGTTGCACTTCCCAAAGGCTGCAATGGCAAAATCCGCGACCAAGAAGAAATCCAAGCCAACCGAACCCGACCTGTTCGCGGTCGCCTCCGCCAAAGCGGGGCACCAGCCGGCCGCGCGCAGCACGCGGAAGGAATCCGCCCGCACCAAATCGTCCGGCCGCGGCGGCAGCGCTGAATCCGGTTACACCGCCAAGCACATCGAAGTGCTCGAAGGTCTCGAGCCGGTGCGCCGCCGCCCCGGCATGTATATCGGCGGCACCGACGAGAAGGCGCTGCATCATCTGTTCGCCGAGGTCATCGACAACTCGATGGATGAGGCCCTGGCCGGCCACGCCAGCTGGATCGAAGTCGACATGGAAGCCAATGGCTTCATCTCGATTACGGATAACGGCCGCGGCATCCCGGTCGACCCGCATCCGAAGTTCAAAAACAAGTCGGCGCTCGAAGTCATCATGTGTACGCTGCACGCCGGCGGCAAGTTCGACTCCAAGGTCTACGAGACGTCGGGCGGTCTGCACGGCGTCGGCGTCTCGGTCGCCAATGCGCTGTCCGAGCGCATGGAGGTCGAAGTCGCGCGCGAGCAGCAGCTCTACAAAATGGTGTTCGAGCGCGGCAAGCCGAAGGGCAAACTGGAAAAAGCCGGCCGCGTGCCGAACCGGCGCGGCACCAAGATTCGTTTCAAGCCCGACGCGCAAATCTTCGGCGCCAAGGCTGCCTTCGATCCGGCGCGCGTCTTCAAGATGGCGCGCTCCAAGGCGTACCTCTATGGCGGCGTCGAAATCCGCTGGCACTGTGCGCCGGAAATGGTCGCCGGCACTGACGTCCCGGACAAGGCGGTCTTTCACTTCGCCGACGGCCTCAAGGATTACCTCGCCGCCAATCTGGAAGGCGCGACCCTGGTCCATCCGGACATCTTTACCGGTACGTCCGGCAAGACCGGCAAGCACGGCGCGGTCGAATGGGCGATCGCCTGGACGGCGGACGCCGACGGCTTTTTGCAGTCGTACTGCAACACGATCCCGACGCATGACGGCGGCACGCATGAATCAGGTCTGCGCACTGCGCTGCTGCGCGGCCTGAAGGATCACGCCGAACGCGCCGGCTTAGGCAAGCGCGCCGCCGCGATCACCAGCGAGGACGTCATGGTCGGCTCCGGCTGCATGCTGTCGGTTTATATCCGCGAGCCGGAATTCCAGGGTCAGACCAAGGACCGGCTTGCCACCGCCGGTGCGCAGAAGATCGTCGAACAGGCGATCAAGGACCCGTTCGATCATTGGCTGTCGGGCAATCCGACGCAGGCCAATCGCCTGCTGGAATTCGTCATCGACCGCGCCGAGGACCGGCTGCGCCGCCGCCAGGAAAAGGACATCGCCCGCAAGTCGGCGGTGCGCAAGCTGCGCCTGCCCGGCAAGCTGGCCGACTGTTCCAACTCCGGCGCCGAAGGCTCCGAAATCTTCATCGTCGAGGGCGACTCGGCCGGCGGCTCGGCCAAGCAGGCGCGCGACCGCCGCACGCAGGCGGTGCTGCCGCTGCGTGGCAAGATCTTGAACGTCGCCTCCGCCGGCAAGGACAAGCTGGCGCAGAACCAGCAACTGGCGGACCTGGTGCAGGCGCTCGGCTGCGGCACCGGCGCGCATTATCGGGACACCGATCTGCGTTACGAGAAGGTCATCATCATGACCGACGCGGACGTCGACGGCGCCCATATCGCCTCACTGCTGATCACGTTCTTCTACCGGCAGACGCCGAAACTGATCGACGACGGCAAGCTCTATCTGGCGGTGCCGCCGCTGTTCCGCCTCCAGCACGGCGGCAAAATCGCCTATGCCCGTGACGAAGCGCACAAAGCGCAGCTCCTCAAAAGCGAATTCAACGCCAACGCGAAAGTCGAAGTGTCGCGCTTCAAAGGACTCGGCGAGATGATGGCAGCGCAGTTGAAGGAAACCACCATGGATCCGTCAAAGCGCACGCTGCTCAAGGTCACCTTGGCGGAGGCCGACATCAAGGCGACGGCAAGCTCGGTTGAGCGGCTGATGGGCAACAAGGCCGAAGCGCGCTTCGAGTTCATCCAGGAAAACGCCGAATTCGCCAAGGACGAGTTGCTCGACGTTTAGAGCAGCGCGTCGGCTCAAGGGCACTTCTTCAGCAGCGGCGTCTTGTGGCCATTGGCGACCGCGACGCCGCGCCGGACGCGCACCGGACCGTCATCGACGCGGTTGAACATCGTGCGCCGCGTGCCCTTGCCGACCAGCAGTTCCAGCGTCTGGAATTCCTCGGCTTGCGTGCCGGGCACGAACACCACCTTGATCTCGAGACGGTCCTTGCTCAGCCGGCGCGCCGCGCGCACGCTGTAATGATTGGCTGCGTAATTGGCGCCGACATCGTGCGTTTCGATCACCGGGCCGCCGGCCTGTTGGGTGACGCTGACGTGCGGATTGCCGGGCGCTGGCGGGCGGCCGCAATCGGATGCGTAAGTCCCGAACAGTCCGAAGGCCTGAAATAGATCCACCAGCGCCGGTTCAGCCGCCGGCAATTGCTCCACCGAAGGCGACGTATCAGACGGATCGACCGTGGGAGCGGTAGCGGCAGCGGCGGGCAACGCGAGAACGAACATCAAGACAAACGCCGCCGCACTTCGCATAATCTCGCAATCCCAACGACTCGACAGAGCACACCGGGATTGAGAATAGGCAGCGCGCGACGCATCGGCAATCGGCACGCCGGCATTTTGCCGGGCATTGCCGCCGATTTCACCGAGCGCCGCCGCTTGCTCTTATTGGAACGTCAGCTTCGCCGCCTTCACGACGTCAGCGTAATTCTTGATATCGGTATCGATGTACTTCTTGAACGCCTCGCCGGTCGGTCCACCGGGCTTGACCGCCATCTTCGACAGCGACTCGCGCACACCGGCATCGGCCAGCGCCTTGCCGAGTTCGGTGGTGAGCTTGTTGACGACCGTGTCCGGCGTTCCCGCCGGCACGAAGAAGCCGCTCCACAACTGCGAATTGACGTCCGGGTAGCCAGCCTCCGCCATGCTCGGCACGTTGGGAAGTTCCGGGGACCGTTCGGCGCCCGTGACCGCCAGAGCGCGCAGCTTGCCGCCGGTCACCAGCGGAATGGCCGGCGGCCCGTCGGTGATCGTGAACAAGGTCTGTCCGCCGACAACGCTGAGATTGGACTCGTTGCTGCTCTTGTACGGGATCGCCACGGCCGGCATGCCGGTCTTGAGTTTCAGCAATTCGCTGGCGATTGTGAAGGCCGGCGATGAGGTGCCGTAGTTCGACTTGTCGGGATTGGCCTTGGCCCAGGCGATCAGTTCCTTCACCGACTTGACGGGATGGCCGGCCGGCACCACCAGCACCAGGGGGAACGAGGCGATCATGTTGAGCGGGATGAAGTTCTTGGTGGCGTGGTAATCGAGATTGGGGATGGCCGCGGTGGCAATGGCCATCTGCCCCGAGGCGCCGACCAGAACGGTGTAGCCGTCGGCCGGCTGCTTGGCGACATAGCTGGACGACAGCCGCCCGCCGGCGCCGGGCTTGTTTTCAATGACCGCGCTGTAGCCGGTGTTCTGCTGGAATTTCTGCACTACCAGCCGGGCAAACAGATCGTTGCCGCCGCCGGCGGCGAAGCCGACAATGAAGTGGATGACCTTGTTCGGATATTCGCTCTGCGCTTTCGCCGGGCCAGCGCCGGCTAGCAGTATGGCGGCAAGCGCACAGGCAGCGACTTTCACCGTCGATCTCATGGCATCCTCCCTCTCACCGCCGCTGTTTTGTGCCGGCGTTTTGGGAATCGTACACCGCCGCCGCGCAATCGGAAATGCCAATAATCGTAAGCGACCGCGCTGCAAGGTCTGCCCACAGGGATCAAGGTGCGGCGCGGGACGCCGGGGTTTTCACCCTGTCAACCGATCGGCAGCCCGACATATTGCTCGGCCAGCGATTTCATCGCCGCTTCCGAACTGGTGATGTACTGGAGGTCCGACCGTTGGCGGCGGCGGTCGAACGGCGTCTCGTCGGGAAAGCGGTGCATCAGCCGCGTCATCCACCAGGAGAAGCGCTGCGCATTCCAGACCCGCTTCAGGCAGGCTTCGGAATAGCCTTCGAGCAGGTCGTTGCGCTGCTTCTTGTAGAAGCCCTCAAGCGCGCGCGACAGCATCACCACATCGGCGAAAGC
>JAUSBQ010000147.1 GCA_030651965.1 Pseudolabrys sp.
AACGGCACGTCATACCATCTGCATTTCAGCATGCAGGTCGTCACCAAGCTCGGCTGGGTCTGGGTCAACCCATATATGTCGCTGGTGCTGGCTTACGAACGGATGATCGGCGGCCTCGGCACCGAGTTGAAGCCCGGCGACCCTGCGCCAATCATCCCCGACAAGCCGCCGGTTATTTTGAACCCGCCGCTGCCGGGTGAAGCAAGAGCCGCCGATGCAAAAGCGTCGGAGGCTAATCCGTCGTCGGCCAAGCCTTCGTCAGCAAAGCCGCGCAAGCCGCGCCCCCATAAACGCAAGCACATGCGGCCTCGCCAAAACGACCAGTAGTCGCGCGCCGGCAGAATTGCCGGGAACCTTCGCCTCCACCCGCTGTTGTTTTCAAGTATGGTCGCGTTTGATTTAATGATCGTGGCCTCCGCGGCAGGCTGTCGCGGAGGCCATTTCGATTCACCTGCGCTTCCGGCGCACTTGTTGTTTGTCGGCAGCCAATCGTTAGAATGCCGGGCATGAACCGAATCGACGCACCGTCTCTTCTGCAACTCAGCCGCCGCGCGGCGATCGGCAGCGCGCTCAGTGGCATTGCTGCGCTGGCCGCCAGTCTGGCGCTCGGCAACGTCGCCTTCGCCGCGCAATCGCCCGGCTTCGCGCGCTGGGTCGCGGCCTTTCGCGATCATGCTTTGCGGCGCGGCGTTTCGCCCGCAACTTATGACCGCGTCATGAGCACGGTGACGCCCGATACCAGCGTCTACGAACTGCAACGCAGGCAGCCCGAGTTCACCGAGCAGATGTGGCAATACATCAATCGCCGCTGTTCGGATTGGCGCGTCACCACCGGCAAGGAACGCGCCAAGGAATTCGCCGGCCTGCTGGCCCGCCTCGAAAGCGACTACGGCGTCGATCGTTATGTGCTGCTCGGCCTGTGGGGCATGGAGTCGTCGTTCGGCGACGTCATCGACAATCCGAAATACATGCGGCCGGTCATTCCCGCTCTGGCCGCGCTCGCTTATGGCGAGCCGCGCCGCCGCAAGTATTGGGAAACCGAGTTGATCAATGCCCTGACCATTATCGATCGCGGCTGGGCGCAACCTGCCGGCATGATCGGCTCCTGGGCCGGCGCCATGGGCCATACCCAATGGATGCCGGAAGTCTGGCTGCGTCTTGGCACCGACTACGATCGCGATGGCCGCGCCAATCCATTCGGCAAGCCCGACGACGCGCTGGCCGGCTCCGCGCGTTATCTGGTCGAGCGCGGCAAATGGCGCCGCGGCGAAGCCTGGGGCTGCGAAGCCCAATTGCCTCCGGTTTTCAATACGCAACTCGCCGACAACCGCAGCTTCCGCAGTTACGCGAAGTGGCAGGGGTTCGGCGTGAAGCGCGCCGACGGCGCGGCATTCGCGCGGCCCGACGACCAGGTGAAACTATGGCTGCCGGTCGCCGGCGGACCGGCTTTCCTGGTCGGGCAGAATTTCCGCGCGGTCTATTCCTATAATCCGTCGACTAGCTATTCGCTCGCCCTCGTCCACCTTGGCGATCTCATCCGCGGCAATGGCGGTTTCCGCCAGCAATTTCCCGGCGGCGAGCGGGTGCCGACGCTCGAGGAGGTCAAGGAAATCCAGCGCCGCCTGACCGAGCGCGGATTCAAGACCGACGGCATCGACGGCCGAACCGGCAGCGATACGGTCAAGGCCATCGGCGCGTTTCAGAAAAGCGTCGGCATGGAGCCGGTCGACGGTTATGCGGGCTTGAAGGTGCTGGCACGGTTGCGTCAGCCGGGCTGAGCGACATCGAAGCTGCGCTCGATCATCCATGCTTTCAGGTATTCGACGAAGGCCTGCACCTTGGCCGGCGTGACCACAGCCTTTGGGTAAACTGCCAGCATCGGACGCGCCGCCACTTTGTGGCGGGGCAACACGATCTCGAGCGCGCCGCTGGCTAGTTCGTCGGTGACCGCATAACGCGGAATCATTGTGATGCCGAGACCGGCAACCGCGGCCTTGCGCAACGTAAGGGAACTATCCGCCGAGAACGCCGCCCGCACCTTGACCGAAACCGACCCTTCCGGCCCGCTCAGCCGCCACACCACGTCGATCGGCTGCACATTGATGTGCACGAGACATGAATGGTCGGCCAGCGCCGCCGGCGTGTTGGGCGCCCCGCTGCGCGCCAGATACTCTGGCGACGCACACAACACCCAGTCGAGCGTCACGATCTTTTCTTCGATCACCGATGCGCCGCGCATGGTCGAAAAGCACAGAACGACATCGAGATCGCGCTCGGCAAAATCATATGTCCCACGATAGGGCGTGTTCTCCAGCATCAAGGAGATGCGCAGGCGCGGCTGCAATTTGGCAAAGCCGACAACGGCGTCGGATAGATGCAGTGCGCCGAATGATTTCGGCGCCAGCACCTTGAGCGTGCCGGCGGGTTCGGTGCGGGTACGGCGGATCGCAAGCTCGCTGGTTTCAATCTCGCGGAAAACCTTTTCGCAGAATTCGAGATAGGCGGTGCCCTCTTCGGTCAAGGCCAGCGACCGCGTCGAGCGGTTGAGCAGACGCACGCCGAGATGGGCTTCGAGGTCGCTGATGTGGCGCGACACCAGCGCGCGCGACAGGCCGAGCTGGCTCGCGCCGACGGTGAAGCTGCCGGATCGCACCACCCGCACAAAACTTTCCATGGTCCGGAAGCGATCCACGCGAGCCCTCTAATTGTTCAATTTTATGCAACAATGATGTGCGTATTTATTGGCTATTAAGCGCTAATGTCAAAGCTTATGGTGGCTGCCAGCAGTCAAGTTGCGCCGAACCAACGGGCGCCAATCGTGGGGAGAAACGGCGGCCGTCAACGGGCCTTGCGACCTTCTTAGGTCGCGGGGAAGCGGCCTGACCTGAAAAAATCACATGCCGCATTCCAAAGCAGCCCCCGTGCCGGCCGATACCGCCGCTGTCGACCGTCCCGTCCCCGCTGGCGTCAATGCCGCGGCTTTCGGCAGCGATATCATCGCCGACGCGATCCGGGCGCTGAACATTCCCTATATCGCGCTCAACCCGGGCGCGAGCTATCGCGGCCTGCACGATAGCCTGGTGAACTACCTCGGCAACGAGCAGCCGCAGATGCTGCTGTGCCTGCACGAGGAAAGCGCGGTCGCCATCGCGCATGGCTATGCCAAGGTCACCGGCAGAGCGATGGCGGCGGCGGTGCATTCCAATGTCGGCCTGATGCATGCCACGATGTCGATCTTCAATGCCTGGTGCGACCGCATGCCGATGCTGATCATCGGCGCCACCGGCCCGAACGACGCTACGAAGCGGCGGCCCTGGATCGAATGGATCCACACCGCGCGCGACCAGGGCGCCCTGGTGCGCGGCTATACCAAATGGGACGACCAGCCGGGCTCGGCGATTGCCGCCCGCGAGTCGGTGCTGCGCGCCGCCTGGATCGCCAACACCGCGCCATGCGGCCCGACCTACGTCAATCTCGACGTCGAATTGCAGGAAGCCAAGCTTACCGAACAGGTTCCCGCGATCGACGCCAAGCGTTACATGCCCGCGGTCAAAAGCGCGGCCGATGCCGATGCCATCAATGCGGCGGCGACGCTGCTGCGCGGTGCGAAGAATCCGGTCATCCTTGCCGGCCGCGTGTCGCGCGATGTCGAGGCTTGGAACGCCCGCATCGTTCTGGCCGAGCGCCTCGGCGCGCGCGTCGTCACCGACCTGAAGGTTGCCGCCGCGTTCCCGACGGACCATCCGCTGCATGCCGGTGCGCCCGGCGTCATTTCACTCGCGCCGGAAGCGGCCGAGGCGATCTGCCAGGCCGACGTCATTCTCAGCCTCGACTGGCTCGATGTTGCCGGCACGTTCAAGAGCACCGGCGGCGCGGTCGCCGCCAAGGTGGTGCAGATATCGCTCGATCACCGCCTGCATAATGGCTGGAGCATGGACTATCAGGGCCTGCCGCCGGTCGATGTGATGATCGACTGCGAGCCGGACGCCGCCGTGCCCGCGCTGCTCGGAGCGCTTGGCCCCGGTAGCCCGCCGGCGCTACCGGCAACGCCGCGCGAATTTCCGAAACTGTTGGGCAGCAAAGTCACGGTCGATCACATGGCCGACGCGCTGCGCCGCGCCGTCGGCAACCGGCCGACCACCCTCACCCATGTGTCGCTGTCGTGGAACGGCGCCAGTTGGCCGCTGCGCCATCCGCTCGATTATCTAGGCTCGGACGGTGGCGGCGGCGTCGGCGGCGGTCCCGGTATTTCAGTTGGTGCGGCGCTGGCGCTGAAAGGTTCCGGACGCCTCGCGGTCGCCGTGTGCGGCGACGGCGATTTCCTCATGGGCGTGACGTCGCTCTGGACTGCGGTGCATTACCACATTCCGCTGCTGATCGTGGTGGCGAACAATCGCTCCTTCTTCAACGACGAACTGCACCAGGAGCGCGTCGCCCGCATGCGCAGCCGGCCGGTCGAAAATCGCTGGATCGGCCAGCGCATTTCGGAACCCAATATCGATCTGGCGGGCATCGCCCGTGCGCAGGGTGCGCAAGGCTTCGGTCCGGTCGAAACGATCGATGACCTGGCCGCCACCTTCGCAAAAGCCATCGCCGCGGTCGAAGCCGGCCACGTCGCCGTCGTCGATGTCCGCGTCGAAGTCGGCTACGCCGGCACGACCGCCCAGGCTGCCACCGGCAAAAGCGAATAGAGAGCGAAACGAGAAAACCATGACAGCCCCCGCTCCCCAGCCAGCCAACAATGACATTCTGGTCGTCGACGACGTCGTCGTCCGCTTCGACACGCCCGACGGTACGGTCACCGCGGTCGATCATGTTTCCTTTGGCGTCCGGCCCGGCGAATTCCTGTCGGTGATCGGCCCGTCCGGTTGCGGCAAGTCGACACTGTTCAACGTCATCGGCGGCCTGCTCGGCCACACCGAGGGCGTCGTCAGCGTCGCCGGCGTGACCATCAACGGTCCGCATCAATCGATCGGCATGGTGTTCCAGGAGGAATCGACCTTCCCCTGGCGCAGCGTCACCGACAACGTCGCCTTCCCGCTCGAACTGGTCGGCATGCCGAAGGCGCAGCGCATTGAGCGGGCCCGCCATTTCATCTCGCTGGTCGGGCTTGATGGCTTCGAGAACCGCTATCCGAACGAACTGTCCGGCGGCATGCGGCAGCGCGTGTCGCTCGCCCGCACGCTCGCCTCCGAGCCGAAGATCCTGCTGATGGACGAGCCGTTCGCCGCGCTCGACGAACAGACCCGCCTGCTGCTCGGCGACAAGGTGCTGCAAATCCAGCAGCAGCTGGAGCAGACGACGCTGCTGATCACGCACAACATCACCGAAGCGGTCCAGATGTCCGATCGCATCCTGGTGATGACCTACCGCCCCGGCAAGGTGAAGCGCATCGTTGACATCGACTTGCCGCGGCCGCGCACCTCGGAAATCGTCGGCAGCGAAGCCTTCGGCCGCTATGTCGCGCAAATCTGGGCCGATTTGCGCGAGGAAGCCAGCCGCGGCATGCGCGATGAAGAAGACCACATGATGCACCACCACGCTGGCGGCGCGTCATGACAATGACCGCCACGACACCGACGCGGCGTTTCACGCTTGGCAATGCGCTGCCGGCCTTGACCGGGGTCGGCACGCTGGTGGGCTTTTTCGTGATCGTCGAACTGCTGATCCAGACCGGCGCGCTCAACCGATTCATCGTTCCGCCGCCGTCCGAGATCATCGCCAGCTTTCCGCGCATCATCGTCGAAGAGGATGTGCTCGGCCGTTTCGTCCTGACGCTGACCGAATGTCTCACCGCCGGTATCATGCTGACCGTCGTCGGCGTCACCGGCGGCGTTCTCATGCAGCGTTTCAAGCTATTGCAGCAGGCCTGCGAAACCTGGGTTGCGGCGCTCGCCTCCGCGCCGGTGGTGCTGTGCTATCCGCTGTTCATGGTTATCTTCGGCCGCAACGCCTGGACCATCATCATGATGGGGTTCGTCGCCGGGCTGCCGCCGGTGATCCTGAAAACGCTGGAAGGCATATCCGGCACCCGCAAGGTGCTGGTCAATGTCGGCCGCAGTTTCAATCTGACGCCGTCGCAGCAATTCTGGAAAATCCTGTTTCCGGCGGCCCTGCCGACCATCTTTGTCGGCATTCGCCTCGGACTGATCTTCGCCCTCATCAACGTCGTCGGCGTCGAGTTTCTCATCAATTTCGGCGGGCTCGGCCAGCTCATCAACGAACTGGCCGAGCGCTACGATCTCGCCGGCACCTATGCCGCGATCTGTTTTGTGGTCCTGGTGAGCGTGCTGTTCTTCATGGCGGTGGAAAAGGCTGAGCGATGGCTGACACGAGCCGAGTAACCCCCCTCCGCGCGCCGGCGCCGGCCATTAGCCCGGTGACGCTGCTGCGTGTCGCCATCATCCTCACCGTGCTCTCGGTGTGGGAATTGCTGTCCTATTCCGGCTGGCTGTACCGCGACGTCGTGCCGTCGCTGCTGGCGATCGGCCGGGCGCTTGTCGACCTTCTGACGCACGGCGATTATTACTTCAATCTTGCCGTCACCGCCGGCGAAGTCGGCGCCGCGCTGCTGATTGGCGGCGGTCTCGGATTGATCGTCGGCATCACGCTCGGCGCCAACCGCTTCCTCTCAAAGGCGTTCGAGTCCTATCTCTATTACCTCGGCCCGACGCCCAAGATCATCTTCTTCCCGATCATGATCATGTGGTTCGGCGTCGGTCCCGGCTCGAAGATCGCGCTCGGCACCCTGTCATGCTTCTTTCCGGTGGCATTGTCGGCCGCCGCCGGCATGCGGCAGATCGACAAGGTGCTGATCCGCGTCGGCCAGAGCTTCCGCGCCTCGACCGTCCAGATGGTGTTCAAGATCTATCTGCCCGCGATGCGTCATCCGATCATCAATGGCGTGCGGCTGGGCCTGGGCGTGGCGCTGATAGCAACGCTATTGGCCGAGACCAAGCTGTCCAACAAAGGCATCGGCTTTCTGATCATCCAGGCCTACAGCATCTTCGACATGCCGCGCATGTACGCCATGCTGATCGTGCTGTTTATTCTGTCGATCGGCGCCAATTCTATCGTCGGCCGCCTCGGCGGGCTCGACAGCATCAGGCGAAACTAGAGCACGCCGCGCTAGATCTTGAATGCCTCGTGCGTGCCGGAATGGAATAGTTCCTCCGGCGTCACCAGCCGTGCCGACAGACCTTCGCGATGATGCTGACGCAGGAAGCTTTCCAGGGTCTTCCTGTTCGCGCTCACACCATAAGACCAGAAGTCCTCGCCCATCAGCGCGCGCGCCTCCGCAAGCCGCTCCTCGACGAAAGGCAGCGTCACCTTGGTCGCCGATGTGTCGTTCAACAGGTCGAGCGCCGCCGCCTTTGACTGCTCGAACGCCTTGAACACCGCCCCCGGCAGCCAGGGATGCTGTTCGGCCAAGGTGCGGCGCACGCCGACGATGTGCATGATCGGGAATACGCCTGTACGTTTGAAATAGTCCTTGGCGGCGGCCACCGGATCGGCGAACAGCCAGCCGACATGGGGGGTATTCTTCGGCAGCGATGGCGGACGCGGCGCGATGAAGCCATCGATCGTACCCTCCGCCAGCATCGCCGAGATCGATTTGCCCGAAGGCGCGTCCTCAAGCTTCACATCCGACGGCAGCTTGATGCTGATCTTTTCGGGCCTGTCGGCATCCTCGATGCCGCCGCGCACCCACTGGATATCGGACGGTTTGACGCCGTAATCGTCTTCCAGAATGGCGCGGGCCCAGACATTGGCGGTCAGCTGATATTCCGGCACGCCGACGCGCTTACCCTTGAGGTCTTCCGGCTTCTTGATGCGGTCGGTGCGCACATAGATCGAGGTGTGGCGAAACGCCCGCGACACGAAGGCCGGCACGCCGACATAAGGGCCACCGCCCTGCGCGGTCTTGACCGTGAAGCTCGACAGCGACAGCTCGCAAATATCGAATTCGGCATGGCGAAAAGCGCGGAAGAATATCTCTTCCGGCGACAAGGTCATGCAGGTCGGGTTGACACCGTCGATCTGCACCGAGCCGTCGATCAGGGCCCGCGTGCGATCATAGGGGCCGACGGCGACGGAAAGATTAAGCTTGGACATGAGGGACGCTCGATTTCGACTGCGGGATTTCAGCGAACGTCATAAGCGAAACGGCGTGCCAACGCAAAACGGCGGCCCATCCGGGCCGCCGCTCATTGCCGTGGAACCTTGAAGGCCTATTATCCGAAGATATCGGCGGTGATGCCGTTATACCAGTCGACCGATTCCTTGTAGTTCTGCTTGCGCAGGTCGGCGCTTTCGTTGCGCTGGCTGACGAAGGCGTTGGAGGCTTTGATGGCGCCGTCGACCGGCTCGTAGCTGGCGCCGACCTTGATGTCGTCGTCGGGTGCGATCAGGCTCCAGCACGTATTGGAATAGCGCGCCGGAAATGCGCGCGATTGCGTCAGTTCGGCGCGAATGACCATGGCCGCCACCTTGGCCTGGCTGTTGGCCGAGAAGGCCGACTTCGGCATCTCGCCGGCAATCGAGGCATCGCCGACGACGAAGATGTTCGGGTCGACTGTCGACTTCATCGATGCGGCGTCGATCGGACAGTAGCCGGTCTGGTTGGTCAGACCGGCATCGCGCGCGATCTTGCCGGCGTGTTGCGCCGGAATGACGTTGACCAGCGCCGGCTTGTAGTTGGTGAAGTCGGTTTTCACTTCGCCGGTCTTGGCGTCGACGCCCTTGATGCCGCCATGGATCTTGGGGTCCTGCCACTCGATCATGCCGGGGTAATGCTTTTCCCAACCTTCGGTGAACACGCCCTGCTTGGAGAAAGCCGGCTTCGGATCGAGGATGACGATGCGCGACTTGGTGTGGCCCTTCTTCTTCAGCACATGGGCGAACATCGACACGCGCTCATAAGGGCCCGGCGGGCAGCGGTAAGGATTGGGCGGCGCGATCATCACGATCTGGTCGCCGTCCTTGAGCGCGTTGAGCTTCTTGACCAGAAGCTGCGTCTGCGCTCCCGGCTTCCAGGCATGCGGCATGACCTCCGCGGCCTTTTCCGAATAGCCGGGCACCGAGTCGAATTTGAGATCGATGCCGGGCGCGACCAGCAGCCGGTCGTAAGGCACCTTGACGCCGCCGGCGAGCACGACCTGTTTCTTGTCGCGGTCGATCGACGTCGCAAGCGAATGGACGACCTTGACGCCGCCCTTCTTCACCTTGTCGTAATTGTGGGTCAGCGATTTGTAATCGCGGAAGCCGCCGACGTAGAGGTTGGAGAAGAAGCAGGTCGTGAAGGTCTTTTGCGGCTCGATCAAGGTGACGTCGATGGCGCCCTTCGATTCCATGGCGATGTAGCGGGCGGCGGTCGCGCCGCCCGGTCCGCCGCCGATGACGACGACGCGCGGTTTGCCTTGCGCCAAAGACGGCGCAGACAGGACCGGCAGACCGAGCGCCGACAACGACGCTCCGGCCATAATGCCGAAGTGACGGCGTGTGATGTTAGTCATGGGTACCCCCTTGGTGGTTATTTCGGCTTTTTGGCCGTCGCGAAATAGGCAGCGAGCGCTGCGATCTCCTCGTCACCCAATCGTGCGGCGATGTTCTGCATCACCGGATTGGGCAACGCCTTGTCGCGGTAGGCTTTGATCACTTCAACGAAATGGACTTCGCCCAGACCATGAATAATCGGGATCGTGCTGTCGGATTTCGACGCGCCATGGCAGGTCGTGCATTCGGAGGACAGGTAACGGCCCAACTCAGCATCGGCGCCTTGCGCCGACGGCGCCAACAGGCACAAAGCCGCTCCGCCGCCCATCGCCAAAAGTAGCGCTGCCGATATCCGTGCAGGCATCGCCCGACGCATTGTCAAAAACCTCCCGTCGCTTTGAGCGTTACATGGTCCGCCATGCCGCCCAATTTATTCTTATTGCACCGCCGTCGACAAATTGTCGCAGCGAATAATAATCTAATCTACGCCGCCTTTGCGCGGTGTTTTATCTTCCGGCGTCACATCTATGACAGCGGCATGCCCCGTGATTTTGACCGGCGGCCGGCAATCCTTCATGCAGGGTTTGGCGTTCCAGAACGCCTTCTCGCTCTTCTCGCGGTCGTCGTCGTAGAAGCCATCGCGATTCGGCATCTTCACTTGCGCCCAGGTTTCTTTCGATAGCACGAATTTGTCGTCGACGATGTCGTTGAGGTTGAGGATGAAGGCGACCACCGCGTAGAGTTCGTCGTTGCTCAGGGATTGCGAATCGCCGAACGGCATGGCGCGACGGACGTAATCGAACACGCTCGACACATAGGGAAAGTAGGAGCCGACGGTCTTGACCGGATCGTGCGTGGCCAAAGTGCCCTTGCCCTGCGCCAGTTGCGGCCAGCGCCCGGCGCTTTCACCGAACTCACCGTGACAGGCGGCGCAGCGTTCGAGATAGACCTTCTCGCCATCGCTCACCGAACCCTTGCCGGGAGGCGCGCCAAGCCCATCCGGCCGCACGTCGATGTCCCAGCCGGCGATCTGCTCGGCCGTGGCCGGCTGGCCGATGCCGTAATTGCGCGGCGTGGATTTCTTGTCCTGCGCCAGCGCCGGCGATGCCAGCAGCAGCACTGCTGCGATCAGACTAACCGACCTCGACATTCTCGACCTCCCCGTTGGTCTTGAGCGCCCAGGTCTGGATACCGTTGTTGTGGTAGATCGAATTGACGCCGCGGATCTTGCGCAGATCGTCCTTGCTCGGCTGCACATAGCCGGTGTCGTCCATGGCGCGCGATTGCAGCAGCCACGGCTCGCCGTTCCATTCGGCCTCCGCGTAGAAGCGCACGCAGCATTTATCGAGAACCGGCCCGTCGAGGCGGGCGGGCCGCCAGTTACGGCCGCCATCGAACGAAACGTCGACGCGCGTGACCTTGCCGCGGCCCGACCAGGCCAGGCCCGAGATCACCTGAAAGCCCTTCTGCTTGACCGGCGCCTGCGGCGACGGCGACGTGATCACCGACTTCGCATCCATCACGAAGGTGAATTTGCGCGCCTTGCCGTTCTCCATCAGGTCGGTGTATTTCGACGTCTCTTCGCGCGAGTACCAGGGCTGGTCGCCGACCTCGATGCGGCGCAGCCACTTGACCCACATATTGCCCTGCCAGCCAGGCACAACGAGGCGGACCGGATAGCCCTGCTCCGGGCGCAGCATTTCGCCGTTCTGCCGATAGGCGATCATGCAATCGTCAAGCGCCTTGTCGAGCGGCACCGAGCGGTTGAGACCGGAGGCATCGCCGCCTTCGACCAGCAGCCATTTGCCGGCAGGCTTCACGCCGGCCTGCTCCAGCAAAAGCTTCAGCGGCACGCCGGTATATTGCACGGTGTGGATCATGCCGTGCGTGTACTGGCAGCCATTGAGCTGCGCGCCACGCCACTCCATGCCGGTATTGGCGGCGCATTCGAGGAAATGGATGCGGTTGACGCGCGGCAGGCGCTTCAAGTCGTCGAGCGTGAAAATCAGCGGCTTGTCGACCAGACCATGAATGATCAGCCGGTAGTCGTTCGGATCGATTTCGGCGATGCCGGCGTGGTGCCGCTCGAAGCACAGGCCGTTCGGCGTGATGATGCCGTCAAGCGCATGCAGCGGCGTGAAGCTGACCGAGGATTCGCGGCTGGCGGTGAGCCACTGCACGTCGCGGCGGATGACGTCCTTCTCGAATTTCTGCGCGATTTTTTCCATTATTGATCCCTCCAGGATAAAATATCCTTTTCGATTATACAACGACGCAATTCGGCCATCAACAGCGGTCCGGGGGGACGGCTTAATCG
>JAUSBQ010000150.1 GCA_030651965.1 Pseudolabrys sp.
AGGGCGCAACCGTCAAGGGCCCTGGTCGGTTATGAAGCATGCGCGGCCTACCTGAATGCCAACGCGACAAAGCTTCGCATTCCCGGCATCGCCCCTAGTGAAAGCACCACAGCCGTCAGCCGGCAGATTCCTTAGGCTCCAACTTACCCCGATAGCCAAGCTGTTGTGAAAGGTCCTTCGCCGCATCCTGCACTATCGCGGAAACGTCGCCGATGCGGTTCAGGCCAATGCGCCATACTGGTGCCGAAATGCCGATCGCTGCGACCATACGGCTGCGGAAATCGAATACCGGCGCCGCAAGACAACGGACATCCGCGTCGAACTCACCGTCGTCGAAGGCGATATTATTCTTACCTACCTCGCGGATAGCTACTTTGAGTTGTTCTGGGTCGACGATTGTCTTGGGCGTAATCTGATCCAACGGTAGCGAAGCTAGCAACTTGTCAAGCTGGGAGGGCGAAAGCGCCGACAACAGCATCTTCCCCAGAGCTGTGGCATGGGGTGGGCGAGCCGCGCCGACGCGCTCGACCACCCGGATTGAGGCTCCGCCATCACACTTTCCGATGACGACGACCTCTCTGCCGGCATTGACTGCAATATGGCTATTTTCGCCGGTTTTCTCTGCCAACGCCGCAAGGAACGGCACGGCTGTGTCCAGGAGTTCCAACTCGTCCAGCGCACCGGATGCCAAGCTGAACAGGCGTGGACCGACACGATAACGTTTGCTGTCTGGCTCCTGCCGCATAACTCCGAGGGTCACCAGCGTTTTGGCGAGGTGGAAAGTTGTGCTGGTATGCAGCCCCACTTCCTTACTCAACTCGGCGAGACCGATGCCCTGGCGTGCGTGCGCAACCGATTGCAAAATGGCGACTGCCCGGTGCAACGACTGTACGCCGCCGGGCGCCTCAACGACTTTTCCACTCTCAGCCGTTACATTTTGAGCGTCAGTTTTCCGCATGAATGTCCCGCTTGCGATAATGTAAAATTTCAGTCCGAAATTATAGCATACAACAGCCGAACAAAAGTGCAATTTGATAGTAGTCGGTTACTGCAGGCTACTGCTGACCGTCGTCTTCAGCAATTGAATAGCATTAGGCGTTCTTCCGTCATGTGACGAATAGCGTAGTGCGGGCCCTCGCGGCCGTTACCGCTGTCTTTCACCCCCCCATAAGCCAGCTGGTCGGTGCGCCAGGTCGAACTACCATTAATAATCACCCCACCGGTGCGGATCGATCGGAACGCGCGGATGGCAAGTTTCAAGGATTGGGTGAAGACGCCACACTGCAAGCCGAACGGGCTAGCGCTTATGGTCGCGCAGACCGCGTCGAAATCGTCGTACGGAATGACACTGATAACCGGACCGAACACCTCGTTGCAGACCACTTTCATATCGGGTTTTACGTCAACAAGGACGGTCGGCGCGTAGGCTGCGCCATCGCGCGTGCCGCCGGTGAGGGCGCGTGCTCCGGCGCCCATCGCTTCATTCACCCAAAACTCCACCCGCTGCGCGGCCGCCTCGTCGATTAGCGTGCCGACGTCGGTCGTTTCATCGCATGGATTGCCGGTTTTCATGCTCTTGACAGTATCGACCAGTTTGCGGACGAACGCTTCAAAGACGTCCTTGTGCGCATAGATGGTCTGCACGGAAATACAGCTTTGCCCCGCGAGGCGCATGCCGTTCCGAGCGCACAGAGGCGCTGCCTCGTCAAGGGCGGCGTCGCTGTGAACAATGGTCTGTCCCGCGCCGCCGAGTTCAAGTGCGACCGGCCGCAGACCGGACGCTGCTTTGACACTCGCGCCGACCTTGGACGAGCCGGTGAAGGTGATGAAGTCGACACGCGGATCGCGTACCAGAAGAGGACCGACCTCGTCGCCATAGAGGACATTGAGTACACCGGTGGGGGTTCCGGCATCGACAAACAATCGGGCTAGTTCGTGGACCGTGCCCGGGGCTTGCGGCGGAGCTTTGAGTACGATCGAGTTGCCTGCCGCGATCGCTGGCCCGACCTTGTGGCAAGCAAGATTGAACGGCGCGTTGAAGGGTGTGATCGCGCCGATAACGCCGACAGGAAATCTGAGCATCATTGCAATTTTGCCGGCCCCCATCGAACTACCGTCGAGCGGGATGTGTTCGCCTTCGATGCGGATCGCCTCTTCGGCGGACAAATTGATGGTGTCCTGCGAGCGCACGACCTCACCTCGCGCATCTTTTATGGCCTTGCCAGTCTCCCGCGCCATAACTTCGGCGATGAGTTCGGCGCGTTCCACGAGCAGGACCGAAACTCGGCGCAGCAGCGCGGCGCGCTCGAAGCCAGGCATATTGGCAATGGTCGTCTTCGCCTTTACCGCGGCATCGAGCGCCGCATTGAGATGTTGCGCCGTCGAGCGCGGCTGATAACTAACGACACTGCCATCGAAGGGCGAACGCACCGCATTGCATTCGCTGTCGTGAACCCACTTACCGTCAATGAGCATCGGAATCGAGAGCGGCTCGCCAATGGTCTGCCCGCCCGCCACTATTGATGATTTGGTCATGGCATTTTCTTCCCGGTCTATTTCAATGAAGTTGCATGTGCGTTCATCCGGTCGTGCAAAACACTGTCGAGACTCGATGGCATTGGCGCTTCAAACGCGGGCGAGGCAATTGCTACGGACCGGCGAGGTCACTAATATCCCATGGCGACGAGGCGGCGGACGCTGTCGCGGATATCGGTGTCGGGATTGCGGGAGATGACCTCAAGTACAGGCAATTCCGCGTACCCGATTTCCGCCAGGACCGGTGGAACCGTTGCGAACGGAACATCGCCGGTGCCAACAGGATCGTGCTTGTAAACGCTGCGGCCGGTGTCCGAAAAATGGACGATCTCTACGCGGCCCTTCAATAAACGGAGCTCTTCGCAGGGGTCCTTCCCGATAAAGTACCCGTTTGCGACGTCATAGATCACGCCGATGTCCGGGTTTCCGTAACTCTCGATGACATCGATAAGGTCTTGTGCACTGGGAAGAAAGCTAAAGGGCATATTTTCAAGCAGTAGCTTGGTTCCTGCCGATTTGGCGACGGGGCAAAGATGATCGAGCCCGGCCATGACGTGTTTTAAGAGATCGTCTTTCGCCGGTTGGAAAAGCGGATTTGCCTTTCCGGGGCCGATAATGACGTAAGGCGCCTCTAGATCGCCGGCGAGTTGGATGAAGCTCGTCAATAAGCCGAGTGTATAGTCCCGCATCTCCTTCGATGCGCCGGCGATGTTGATATCTATGTTCGGCATGTTGATGGTAGTGATGCGTATACCGGCCTGTTTGCTTGCGGCCCTGAGTTCGCGACGACTCGCGGCGTCGGTCTCCGCCGGCCATAGGTGGCCCGGGTACATCATCAACTCGATGCCGCGGTAACCTTGTTCACCAAGCTTCCGAATGCAATCCAGTGCCGGGCAATCAAGCGTGTAGGAATAGGTGTTAACGCAAAAGCGATTGGTGTCCGTCATGAATAATCCAATGCAGGGTCACGGCGTTCAGCGAATGCTAGGATTTCTTATAATCCCGTCGGGTGAATTCAGGCTCATAGCCCAACTTCTCTCTTGAATGCGAAATGTCGAATATGCCGGCATTGGGAAGTGCCGCATATATTTCGGGTTTCCTGACAGCCGGTTCGAAGCCGAAGCGATCCTTGAACAACTCAAGCGTCGGTCGCTCATTCAAGCCGTCTTGCCCGCCGATGAAGAAGCAATCGTAGCTACCGTCCTTAAGTTCGAGTGCTCGTTCGAACCCCTGCGCAACGTCCTGCGGCGCGACGTGGCCCCAGAGGTGATAGTTTTGAACATCAGCGCCGCGAGCTACAAGCTCAGGGTATTCCGGCTCGAATACGATATGGGCAGGACGAATAGCCAAAACTTCAAGTTTTCCGCGCACTGCGAAGCAGCGGCAAATCGACTCGGTGATTTCCTTCGTTAGCGAGTAGACTTCGCTGGGTCGCATTGGATGGCCTTCATCGACGGGCAAATATTGCGGGGGCCAGTTTGTTGGATTGTAATGAAGGCCAGTCGCAGCATCGCTGGAAGCAACGATCGCCCGCTTGACGCCGGCATCCTCGGCGGCCTGCAACATTGTCCATGTGCCTTGGGTATTGACCGTGAAGCAGGCCTGGGGAGTCGAGGTGCGTGGGTTCGGCACGGCGGCCAGATGTACGATAGCATCGATTCCATTGAATGCTTCGGTCAGGCCGGCAAGATTCAGAATGTCGACATTGAGGTGGCGGACACCGGCTGCTTTCGGCGGTGCTATGTCGAGCACGGTAACGTCGAATTTTTTCTTGAGTCGATCGACTACATAGGTCCCCAGGCGGCCGGAGCCGCCGGTTACAACGACCTTCCTTTTTTCAGACAAGCGCTGCTCCCTGACGTCTGCGCGCTTTCGATGCACGCGTTAATCTCTAACTTGGAAACGATGCGGCGGACGATGCATTGAATCCGCGGCTACCCCTTGCTCATTCGGCGATTGCTTCAGATCCTCGTGGAGCACCGCAAATTTGTCTTTTGTAATGTTGTATGTCAACCGCCATTATAAGATAAACGCATCCGACTTGGATGAATTTTGGAATTCTATAGAGGCACAGGCCGCATCTTGACGACTACGCTCCAAAATCAAAGGGTTGCACGACCCAGGCTCGACGGGGATTCGGATATCCGCCGCGCTTTGCGGCAAATTTGTCCATAGCGACTTCTGTAATTACTATTTGCGATAATGTAGCAATTAATGCGATAGTGAGAAATTATGCATGGCTGCTGGGGGCGGGACAGGCGTCTCGGCAAAGCATTTTCGGTCGAGTACCGCGACGGGCTGTGCGTGCAATAAAGCGGAGAACGGGATGCCTAAGGGTAGCGAGTTGATCACGGAATTCCTCGTCAAAGAGAAGATTCCATACGTCTTTGGAATTTGCGGCCACGGGAATGTGGGCATGCTCGACGCTCTCTATGATGTGAAGTCCGATATTTCGCTCATCTCGCCGCGGCACGAGCAGGTCGCCGCCCACATGGCGGACGGCTATTTCCGCGTCAAGCATGAACCGGTGGCGACGCTCACGTCGTGCGGTCCCGGCTCGGCAAATCTCGTCATGGGCACGGCATTGGCGCTAACAGATTCCTCAGCCTTCCTCGCCATCACCGCGAACGTGCCGACATCGCAGTTCAATCGTGGCCCGTTCCAGGAACTGAATCGCCACAACCAAGCGGACTTTCCCAATGTTATGCGGCCGGTGGTGAAGCGCAGTTTTCAGCCTACCCGTGTCGAGATGCTGCCTCTTGCGCTCAGGCAGGCCACCGCCACAATGCTCACTGGCCGGCCCGGCCCAGTGAATATCGACGTGCCATTCAACCTGTTCCAGGAGGAGGCGGACGTCGAGCTCGAACCCGGGGCGCGCATGGTGTTGAACGAGCGCCGCAGTGCGGCCGCCCCGGAAGACGTCGGCCGCGCTCTCGACATGATCCTCGCCGCCAAACGGCCGGTATTCTTCGTCGGCCATGGCGTCACGATTTCGGAAGCGTCAAAGGAATTGTGCGAGATCGCCCACCGTCTGAGCATTCCTGTCATAAGTTCGCCGAATGGCATGGGCTGCATCGATATGTTCGATGAACTCTCACTCGGCTTTATTGGTCGGAACGGAGCCTATGCGGCGAATCAAGCGGGACGCTTTTGCGATCTTGTCATTGCCGTTGGCGCACGCTTCGACGACCGATCTTCGTCGTCGTGGATGGCTGGATATTCTTGGAACTTTCCGTCGCAAAACTTAATTCACGTTGACGTCGATCACGCTGAGATCGGACGTAACTATGCGCCAACCTTGCCGATTCTTGCGGACGCCCGCAGCTTCCTGCGGCAGATTCTGGCCGAAGTTGAGGCACGTTCCATTCCGGCGGAGCGGCGGTTGCCGGAATGGCGCTCGCAGATTGATGGGTGGCGATCGGAGTGGGAAGCGTACATTGCCCCCAATTTTAATCTGCACACCAAGCCTATCCGACCGGAGCGCATTGTTGCCGACCTTCAGGCGGTGCTGCCAGAGGATGCGATCGTTACTTTCGACGCGGGCATTCACCACAATTGGTTTATGCAGTTCTGGAAGGCGCGACGTCCGCAGACCATGCTGAACAGCTGGGGATTCTCAGGCATGGGTTTTGGTCCAAGCAGCGCTTTGGGCGCCAAACTAGCCGCTCCAGATCGAACGGTAGTCTCCGTTTGTGGTGATGGCGGCTTCATAATGGTCCCGCATGTCCTGTGTACGGCGGTGGAATATGACATTCCGGTCGTATGGGTCGTGTGGAATAATTTTGCTTGGGGTGCCATTCGCGACATCCAATACGGTTCTTTCGGTGGCCGCGAGATAGGCACGGGATTCTACGCCGGCCCGAACGGGGAACCCTACAATCCCGACTTCGCCGCCATGGCCCGCTCCGCCGGTGTTTCTGCCGTCACCGTTACCCGGTCCGAGGATTTCGCCGGCGCACTGGAGGAGGCAATCAAGTCCAATCGTCCCTACCTGATCGACGTCCACGTTGATGCCAATGTCCGTCCCCCGGCGACGGGCGCCTGGGCGCTTCCGCCGCTTGCGCACAAAGAACCAGCGTTCGGCGAGCGCCATCTGCTGACACCGGTCTGATCACAATGAGCCGCAATCGCTTAAACCGCGGCCAGCGTGCCGCTCCGTGGAGAGTTTCATGGAATTCAAGCGCGTATTGTTGACGAACTTCGCAGGCCTTCGCGGCCGATCTGTGGTCGAGGAGTTGCGGGGGCATTGCGAGATGAGCGGTTTCGATCTGAAAGCCGGCATTGCCTCGATCGACGCCGGTGCGCAAACCGGAGGTCTACAGGCGAATCCGTACGCGCCATTATTCGATCTGTCCCGAACCCGTAACAGGCTGGCTTCGAACCGCAGCTCGATGCGCGTGCCATCTCCATTGCAGCCTAAACAGGCTACAATATGACTGTCAGTTTGTCCTTTCTCCCCGTCGATTTGTCCGGCAAGCGGGTCGTTGTCACCGCCGGCGCGAACGGCATCGGCATGGTGATCGCGGAAGGTTTCGTGGCCTGCGGGGCCAGCGTCTATGTTTGCGATATCGATGAGAATGCGGTCGCCAGCGTTATCGCCAACAACCGTGGCATCCTAGGCTGTGTCGCCGATGTTTCGGACGTTGCGGCCGTCGACCGCATGTTCGACGACATCGATGCGAGACTCGGTGGTGTCGACATACTGATCAATAATGCCGGCATCGCTGGGCCGACCGCCGGCATTGCCGACATCTCGCCCGGCGATCTTCGCAAGACGTTCGAGGTCGATGTCGAAAGCATGTTCCACTGCGCGCGCCGCTCAGTGCGTCATATGAGAGCGTCCGGCCGCGGCAGTATTATAAACCTAAGCTCTATCGCAGGCCGGCTGTCTTTTGCGATGCGCACGCCTTACGCGGCGGCAAAATGGGGCGTCATCGGGTTCACAAAGAGCCTCGCGCTTGAACTAGGTCGCGAGAAGATCCAGGTCAACGCCGTCCTGCCTGGACATGTGAACAGTTCGCGCTTTAGAAGCGTAGCCGCGCGCAAGGCGGCTCTCATCGGCGTCACGCCCGCCGAGGTCGAAGCCCAGATGTTGGACCCCGTTGCCATGGGCGAGACAGTGGAGGCGTCCGACATTGCCAACACAATACTGTTCCTCTGCTCGCCATTCGGCGCCGCCATTACTGGCCAGTCCATCAGCGTCTGCAAAGGCGTGGAGATGTTGCGCTGATTAACGTCGGGTCAGACCATCGGGGTCTCGTCGGACGACGGCAAAGATCGAACTTCCGGTAATGGCAAATTTAAACTCATAATACTGGATATGGATTGACTCATCCAGGCTGGCGCTTATGACTGGCACTGCGAAACTCGAAAACCACCAAACCGATTGAGACAAGGGCACTTTACACGACAACGGAGATGACCGCCTACGCGTTGATGTTCGGCGCATCAGCTATGTCCCACTGGGCCGGAGCTTGCCTGGTGAAATCGGGGATCAGGCCTTTGAAGAATCCGAGGGGGGTGGCCTTCGGTCCACCCATGGCAGCTGACCTGTTGCCGGAGTTCGTTCATAAACAGGAGGTTCGTAAACGATGAGCACGGAGTTACCATCTACCATCGATGTTATCGTCGTTGGCGCCGGCAATGCCGCATTCTGCGCAGCGCTTGCCGCCGCCGAACACGGCGTCTCGGTGTTGATGCTGGAGCGCTCACCGGAGGACGAAGCCGGCGGCAACAGCCGTTTCACCGCCGGGGCGTTCCGCTGCGTTTATGACGGCGTGGAAGACCTGCGGACGCTGATGCCCGACCTCACCGACGAGGAAGTGTCGAAGTCTGATTTCGGCACCTATACCGAGGAAAAATTCTTCGACGATATGGGCCGCGTCACCGAGTACCGCACCGATCCTGATCTGTGCGAATTGCTGGTCACGCGCAGCAAGGCGACGATGCGCTGGATGCGCGACAAGGGCGTGCGCTTCATGCCGATCTGGGGCCGCCAAGCCTACAAGATCGACGGCAAGTTCAAATTCTGGGGCGGGCTGACGGTGGAAGCCTGGGGAGGTGGGCCGGGACTGGTCGATGCGCTGACCAAAATCGCGCGCAAGAACAATATCTCGATCGCTTACGGCGCCCGTGCGCTGTCACTGATTGCCGATGACGATGGCGTCAAGGGCGTGAAGGTCAAGTCGAACGGCAAGACCGTCGAGGTCATGGCCAAATGCGTGGTGCTGGCCGCCGGCGGTTTTCAGTCCAATGCCGAGATGCGGACGCGCTATCTCGGACCGCTCTGGGAACTCGCCAAGATTCGCGGCACGCGGTTCAATACCGGCGACGGCATCAAGATGGCGCTCGACATTGGCGCCATGCCGACCGGGAATTGGTCCGGCGGGCATGCCGTCGGGTGGGACCGCAACGCGCCGGAATTCGGCGATCTGTCCGTCGGCGACAATTTCCAGAAGCATTCCTATCCCTGGGGCATCATGATCAATGCCAATGGCGAGCGTTTCGTCGACGAGGGCGCCGATTTCCGCAATTACACCTATGCCAAGTATGGACGTGTCATCCTGATGCAACCTAGTCAGTTCGCCTGGCAAGTGTTTGATTCTAAAATAATCCCGATGCTGCGTGATGAATACCGCATCAAACGCGTCACCAAGGTGCGAGCCGATACGCTGGAAGAACTGGTCAAGAAGCTCGACGACGTCGATGCCGGCAAGGCCCTCGAAACCATCAAGACCTACAACAAGGCGGTAATGACCGAGGTGCCGTTCGATCCGAACGTCAAGGACGGCCGCGGCACGCGCGGGCTGGCTATCCCGAAGTCGAACTGGGCCAACACGGTCGATGAAGGGCCATTCGAAGCCTATGCCGTGACCTGCGGGCTGACCTTTACTTTTGGCGGACTGAAGATCGACACCAGTGCGCGGGTTATGGATACCGACGGGGCGCCGATCCCGGGCCTCTTCGCGGCCGGCGAACTGGTCGGCGGTATCTTCTACTTCAATTATCCCGGCGGCACCGGTCTTATGAATGGCGCGGTGTTCGGCAAGATCGCAGGTACAACGGCGGGTCAGCGCGCCGCGCAGTCGCCGTGACCCATGTGGGGGACGCACGAAGGGGCTGCCGGTGGTGGCCTCGTTCGCGCCGATCAACGAGAACGGATGAAATCGCATGTCGACCGGAAATAAACTCAATGGCGCGCAGGTCATTGTCGATTATCTGATTCAGGAAAAGGTGCCGCAGGTGTTCGGGCTCTGCGGCCACGGCAACATCCAGTTCATCGACGCGCTGTACGAGCGGTCGTCCGAGATCAAGACGATCTCGACGCATCACGAAAGCGTCGCTGGCTTCATGGCTGACTGTTATTACCGCGTGTCCGGCAAGGCGACCGCGACCTTCACGTCATGCGGCCCCGGTTCAGCCAATCTGCCGATTTCTCTGGCGACCGCCTATCTGGATTCTGTGCCGTT
>JAUSBQ010000164.1 GCA_030651965.1 Pseudolabrys sp.
CGCTATGCGCGCATGAAAGCGCGGCAGGCGGGTCTCGCCCCGGGCCAGCCGCAACTCGGCGGCACGACCCGCCGCGGCCGCGTGCCGCCCATTCGCAGCGCCGGCGAATTCGAGCGCTTCGCCGTCGCCTATCACCCTTACGGGCCGGTCGGCGCGACCATGCATATGGATCAGCCGGCGCTGACGTTTCTTTATGCCGAGATCATGGCGCTGTCCGGCGGGCCGCCGACGGTCGAGACGCTGCCGTGCTTCAAGTCGCGGCAGGTCACGCCGGAGGAGGCGGCGACGGTCGAATTCCCGGTGCTGGTGGTGGGCGGCAGCGACGATCCGCTGTTTCCGTCACCTGAGCTGGAAGAACTCGGTACCTTGTTTGCGAAAGGCCGCACCAATCTGTTCAAGGGCGCCGGGCACGCCGCCTATTACGAGCGCGCCAATCGCTTCAACGATCTGGTGACCGATTTCTTGAAGCACGGCCACGAGGGCTAGTGTCAAAAGCCGAATTGCTCGCGCAAAATGCGTTCGTCGAGATTGTGGCCGGGGTCGAACAGCATGTTGAGCGAGATGCCGTGATCCATGCTGATGGTGACGCTGGTGACGTTGCGCACTTCGTCATGATCGGCGACCGCGGCGACCGGCCGCTTGGCGGAATCCTGCACTTCGATGGTCACCTTGGCCTTGTCGGGCAGCAGCGCGCCGCGCCAGCGCCGTGGCCGGAACGGGCTGATCGGCGTCAGCGCCAAGAGCGGCGCGTTGATCGGGATGATCGCGCCCTGCGCCGAGAGATTATAGGCGGTCGAGCCGGCCGGCGTCGCCACCAGCACGCCATCGGCGACCAGTTCGGTCAGCCGCTCCTGGCCGTCGATCAGGATGCGCAGATGCGCGGCCTGCGCGCTCTGGCGGAACAGCGACACTTCGTTGATGGCGCGCGCCTCATGCACTTTGCCGGCGGCATCGCGCGCCTGCATCACCAGCGGGTGTATGATGGTGTTGTGCGCGGCGGCGAGACGATCGACCAGACCCTCGACATTGAACTCATTCATCAGAAAGCCGACGGTGCCGCGGTGCATGCCGTAGATCGGCTTGTTCGATTTCATCAAGCCGTGCAGCGTCTGCAGCATCAAGCCGTCGCCGCCGAGCGCGACGATGACGTCGGCATCATGCTTCTCGGCATTGCCATAGAGGGCGACGAGCCGGGCGAGCGCCGCCTGCGCCTCCGGCGTCTGGCTGGCCACGAAGGCGATGCGCTTGAACGACTGGGCCGGGCGGCTCATAGGCGAACTCTAAGACGAGACAAAAGGCCGGCCAAACCGGCCGGGTGCCGCTCGTCTATACGCGTTGGGGCAAGTTTGTCGAGGCGGCGGTGTTCGCGCGGGTCACGCGATTTTACGCCCTGACATGCAATCGGCCAACACCGTCATGGCCGGGCTTGACCCGGCCATCCACGTCCAAATGACTTGGCTGAAGCGGTCTAGTAGCTCGCCTTGCCGTCGATGACGGCCTTGAGTTCGATGTATTCCTTGCAAGCCGTGTCGCCGCACAAGGTGTTCACCTTGGTGAGGAAGTCCTGCGCCTTCAGGCGATTGCCCTGTTCGGCGTGCCACATGCCGAAATAGGACCAGGTGCGGGTGTGGTTCGGGTCGGCCTTCAGCGCCGCTTCGTACCAGAGTTTCGACTGCTCGTAGTTGCCGAGCTTGCGGTTGGCGTAGCCGATGTAGTTGGCGACATCGGGATGCGCGTCATGGCCGAGCGCGCGCATGGCGGCAATGCCGGCCTCGTATTTTCCAGCCTGGATCATCTCGTGGGCGGCGCGGTAATCGCGCAGGAATTTCGCCTGAGCGAGCTGTTGCTCCTGCACTTCGATGGCGTTCTTTTTTTCCTTTTTCTTCTTCTTGCTTTCGTCGACCGGCGGTATGGGCGCGTCGGAGAAGGCGGCATGGAGCGCTTTCGTCCCAACCGCGGTCACCAGCAAGGCGGCGACCGCGAGCACGGCCAGGCGACGAAGGCTTTTGGTCAGGGTCAAACTCAATGTCTTGGGCATCATGGCGGACCTCGTTGGTGTGAGCCGACGCAAGCAAAGCAATAAGACGACGCAAGCGTAAGCCAAATCAGGGCAGTTGGGAAAAAACAAATCGTGAGCGGGCCATAAGTTTGTGCCTGTGGCTGGCCTCCTGGAGGATTAACAACGCAAAGCCGCCTCTAGTCCCTGGGCCAGCAAATAAGTGCGGCCAAAGGGATAGCGGTGTTTCGTTCACCGGCGGCGCTTGACTCAGTGTCGCATTCGATGGGAATATTTTAATTGTTAATTGTGCTGGTTCCCCGGGTCGCTCCGGGGACGAAAGAGGGAACACGGGATTACGCGCGCATTCGTCTGCTTGAATTCGCGTCAATCCGTGGCTGCCCCCGCAACTGTAAGCGGTGAGCCCGCGTCCATACGGCCACTGGGGTCCTTCGGGAGCCTGGGAAGGCCGGACGCAACTGGGCATTGACCCGCGAGCCAGGAGACCTGCCAGCGCGGTCACCCAACCGGTGGACGGGAGGTCCATACGGAGCGCGCTTTCGCAGCGGTGACGTCAATGCCGGTGCGATTGCTCGTGGAAATAACGTCCCACGACTTCGGCAGGTGAACGTTACGCGCGTGTCGAAGCGTCGTGTCGCGTTTTCATGTCCTTCGCATCGGGTTTGGTCTCACCCGTGCGCACCGCGAAGCGGTTGCGCAAACGAAGGAACTTTGCGTGATGGGAATACAGTTTAAATTTTGCGGCGCGCTTCCCGCGCTTATTGCATTGGCCGGACTGACGGCATCCGCCGCATCCGCGCAATCAAATGCCGATAATCCTGTCATGTTGCCGCAGGTCACCGTCAGCGCCACCGGCATTGCAACGCCGGTCGAGCAGGTGGGAAGTTCGGTGACGGTCGTCACCGCCGCCGATATCGAACGCGACCAGCGCCGCACCGTTCCCGACATCCTCAGCAGCATACCGGGCGTCTACGTCGTCCAGAGCGGCGGGCCGGGCGGGCAGACCGCGGTCTTCATGCGCGGCTCCAATTCGCAGCATATCAAGGTCCTGATCGACGGCATCGACGCCAGCGATCTCAGCACGCCGAACGGCGCGGTCGATCTGGCGCATGTGGCGGCCGGCGACATCGAGCGTCTTGAAGTCCTGCGCGGCCCGCAAGGCGGCCTCTACGGCGCCAACGCCATCGGCGGCGTGATTTCGATCACGACCAAGCGAGGCTCGGGCCCGGCGAAAGCGACGGCGACGGTCGAGGGCGGCTCGATGGGCACCTTCAATCAGTCGGCGGCGGTGAGCGGCGGCAAAGCCAACATCGATTACGCCTTCAGCGTGATGCATCTGCGCGCGACCAATATACGCGTGACGCCGGATTATGTGCTGCCGCCAGGCGGCCAGGCCAATCCGAATTCCTACGACAACATGAGCTATTCGGGTCGGGTCGGGGCCAAGCTCAACGACAACCTGGCGGTCAGCCTGGTCGGCCGCTATAGCGACGCGAAACTGCTGTACTCGAACGACGATTTCAGCCTGTTTCCGTCGGCGCCGTTTCCGGTTCGATCGGACTACGGCAACCGAACGTTCCTCGGCCGCTCCGAGGCGGTGTGGTCGCTGCTCGACGGCCGGTTCGTCAACACCTTCGGGTTCAATCTGACGGACTATAAGCGGTCGAACCGGGACCCGAACGGCACCCCGCCGTCGCGCTATGACTCGACGCGCACCAAGTTCGACTGGCGCGGCAATTTCAACCTGATGACCGGGCAGACCTTGGTGATGGGCCTTGAGCGCGAAGACGAGCGCTCGAGCACAAGCACCATGGGCACGTTTCCGGCGGGCCCGCTGTCTTACAGTGCGAAGACTGGAAATCAGGCGGGCTATCTCGAGCTCCAGTCGCAATTCACCGAGCGGCTGTTTCTCGTCTCCAATATCCGGCTCGATGATAACGATCAGTTCGGCAACCATACGACTTGGCGTGTCGCGCCGGCGGCGATTGTGCCGGTGACCGAAACCCGGTTGAAGGCGAGCTATGGCACCGGCTTCAAGGCGCCGACCTTGTTCGAACTCTACGGCGTCGGCGACTTTGGCTATGCCGGCAACCCGCAGCTCCAGCCGGAAACCAGCACCGGCTACGATTTCGGCTTCGAACAGCCGCTTTTCAACGGACGCGCCAAATTCGGTGCGACCTATTTCCGCAACGACATCACCAATCTGATCAACAACGTATTCTTTCCGGTCAACACCTATGTCAACGTCGGCAAGGCCCGTATCCACGGCGCCGAGATGTTCGCGGAAGCCAACCTGACGAGTCGGCTGCGGCTGCGTGTGGACTACACCCAGACGATCGCCAAGGACATGATCACGGGCCTTGAGCTGACGCGGCGGCCGCGCGACAAGATCGGGGTATTGGCGGTCTGGAATGCGACCGACGCGTTGACGCTGTCGGCCAATGTCCTTTACGTCGGCCCGTGGAAGGACTTCGATCGGCAAGGCCTGCTGTTCTCGCCGGACTCGAC
>JAUSBQ010000178.1 GCA_030651965.1 Pseudolabrys sp.
GCTGACGCTTAGAACTTGCCCAGTCAGGCAGCAGAGTGCGTGGTGGGCCCGGCAGGACTCGAACCTGCAACCAGACCGTTATGAGCGGTGGCGGTTTGGCGTTAGCACCTGCTTTTATTGACTTTTCGTTGCGTTCTAAGCGAGTTCGCGACGGGCTCTGACGGTCCAATCTGGGGCGAAACTGGGGCGGCATTGGAATTGCAACTGCCGGAAGCTCGGCAATCAAATTTCGATCCGCGGCTTAGAGACTTACGTAAGCAGTTCGTCGAGCGAGACGTCAGCAAACGGATTCGGAAATGTGCGGCGCGCGACAAAGAAACCTACAACCTTCACCTCTGGGCGCGTCGCAAGTATCTTGGTTTTCACAGCCTTGAAATGCGATCCCGTCGTTAAAACATCGTCGACCACGCCAATGGTCGGTCTTGAGGCCGCCAGCTCTACCGCGTCAACGTGATAGTTTTCGGCCAACTCCGTTGGCGGCAGCCGGTGACCGCCCTTAAACGTGTCCGCTGAATTAATCTGGTATACGATCTCTTTAACTTCCACTGGGACAGACGACTTGATGCACTTGCACACACGCTCAATTCTGTCATCGAACAATGGATCAGCCTTCGCCTTGGAAGGAGGAACAGGAACAAGCGTTGCGGTAGCCAGCCACTTCGGATTTATGGCCTCTGAAAAATCTTTGGCACACCGTACAATAGCCTGCGCTTTGTAGTTATAGCCGCCGTCACCTTTTTTCTTCTGCAGGTTGTGAATTAACTGGTTTGTCTCGCCACCGCGCCATCCTGCGCCAGATGTATATTCGTACAAGAAATAGCAGTCGTCATCATCGGCCAGATAGTAATGGTCACGACGACTGGTCTCATCAATCTTTTGAAGTCTGATCGCCATTGCCTAACGCGTCAAAAATGTCAGCCATTTCGCGAACGCGAATGGCCCCTCTCTTCTCAAATGTAGCCGGCCAACTAATGTCATCGCGCTTGAAGCACGAATCCAGAATAAATAATTTGCGATGCTGCTGAAGAGCCGCACGAGCTTGAGTTAGCGTTCCGCTAGTGTCGCTAGCTTCAACGATAATTGTACCTTCAGTTAGAGCGCTCATCGTAACGTTACGCTCAGGGAAAAAGAGCTTGTTCTGCGGAACGTGCTGGCTAGCATATCGCAACACCGGCACCTGCGAAATCAGAAGGTGTTTCTCCGCAATCAGCCGCTGCAGAGCTTCATTTTCCTTAGGGTAATAGGTACCAATAGGAGTACCAATTACCGCGATTGTAGTGCCGCCAGCTTCGATCGCCGCGGCGTGTGCGGCAGCGTCGATACCTGTCGCTAGCCCCGACACTACAGTAAAGTTCCGAGCAACAAGAGCGCGCGCAATCTGAGCTGCTCGGCGACGACCTTCTTCAGATGCGGTTCGACTACCTACAACAGAAACACAGCGGTTTTCTGAGAGCTCCCACGCTCCTTGAAAATAAAGCATTTCAACTGGATGCCGAGCATCGCGAAGCTTTGCCGGATAATTTCCGGTCATATTGAGACGCGTGCCGAAACGCGAGACCCCAGCTTTCTTGAGCTTGGTCAGAACCTCGGATGCGTGCGCGTCCGCGACCGCTGCCGAGACAAAATCTGACGGCACTGCCGTGGGGTCTGAGGCAAACCGCTCAGCAATTGTCTTGAACGTAGCGCCTTGCTCGAGCCAAAGCGCCTCATACGCGCCCAACTCCCGACGGGGTGATACGGGTGAGATCGCCGGCCCTTCGGACATGCGGGCAAGGAGGTTCATTCAGTGACCCTAAAACAGTAACATGGGCTCGTCGATCTAACGCACGACAACCACACATGTTTTGGAGTGCCGGCGGCAGTCTTAAAGATTGATAGAACATTTGAAGAACATTGTAAATAGCCCTTTGTTATCATAAGGGTGGAACCTTACCAATTTCTTAAGGCGCGGCTCAGAGATCGTCGGGGCTGGCACGTGCGCACGACCCCACTCGCATCACGCTCGGTTCAATATGATTACGAGTCACCTGCGGGCATGTCGTTCAAAACTACTTCTTCCGGCGCTTAGAGAGCAGGTCCTGAAGGATTCGAGCTTCCTCCTGCGTAAGGACCTTCACAAATCGTTCTAGTAACTCATTGCGGTGCCCCGCCGGCCCTGAAGTTACCTTTCGGTAGACGGATCCGGTCGAAAAGACCGGATCATCCCCCAGCCAAACCCCAGTGCGCTCGATCTCGAAACCCTCCTCCTCCAGGATCGCCCGGATACAAAGACCCGCGTACTGCTTCACCTGCGCCAATTTTAGGTCCTTGGGACCAACAAGCGCGGCAAACTCTTTACTGATAGCCGCCACCGGCGGCTCGCCCTCGATGGCCGCAGCAACCAACGCCTTCCGGCTCTTTGGACTGCTCAATAACTCAAGAATCTCCGAACCGTGCGGAACCCGCCGCGCCGCTCGTTGGGCGCGAACCATCGACTTAGACATCTGCCACTCCTTGACAATATCTCAATGTAAACTTACATGAGACACATGAGAACCCAACCCTAACCTTGTAGCTCGGCAATGCCTTCCGATCAACAGACCGTCACTGAAGACACCCCTCTCCGGCTGGCAGTCGCCGCAAAAATCGCATTCCCCGACGGATCGATTGGCGCGTCTGGACTGCGGCGGGAGGCGTCGAAGGGGCATCTGGCCATCGAGCGCGTCGCCGGCAAGGATTTCACGACACTACGACACATCAAGGAAATGCGTGAACTATGCCGCGTCGAAGCAAAGGAGCGCGTCTTGAACTTCGTCCGGAACGACGAAATCGCGACGGCAAGCTCACCCATAAAGCGACCTGGCGCATCCGCGACGGCGACCGAGACATTGGCACAGGCTGCGCTAAACCGGACCTTGCAGGAGCTGAGCAAAAGCTCGTCAACTACCTCGCGGCCAAACATCAACCTCACCGAAAAATCCAAGACATCGAGACCGTCGAGATCGCCGATGTCTTGCTAATTTACCTGACCGACAGCCGTGACTCGCAGCAGAACAAGTTGCAGTTCGACCGCCGCATCAAGCGCCTCAACGACTGGTGGGGCAACAAAATGCTGTCCGAAGTTACCGGCGACACCTGTCGCGCCTACCAGCGCCACCGTGGCAACGCCGGCGGCGCGCGACGCGATCTCGAAGATCTCCGTGCCGCTATTAATTATCACGCCGCCGAAGGGCTCCACCGCGGCGTCGTCAAGGTCGCACTGCCGCCGAAAGGAGCACCGCGCGATCGGTGGCTAACCCGGGACGAGGCAGCTCGGCTGCTTTGGACTTGCTGGCGCTACCGCGAACTCCAGAAGCGGGGGCGCCGAGGGGCTAAAGGCCCTGCCTTGCCAACCGAAAAACGGCCCCTTCAGCACCTGACACGGTTTATCCTTATCGGCCTGTATACCGGGACGCGCGCGGCCGCTATCGCGTCGGCATCCCCGTCACAGACTACCGGACGTTCGTTCGTAGATCTGAAAGCCGGACTTTATTATCGACTCGCCGCAGGCAACGTGGCGACGAATAAGAGACAGCCGACTGTACCGGTCCCGCCGCGACTGCTGGCACACATGCGGCGCTGGAATCGACGCGGAATCATCAAAGAGCACTTCGTTGAATTCAACGGCAAGCCGGTGAAGTCGGTCAAGACTGCCTTCAAGCGCGCTGTTGCACTCGCTGGTCTTGAGGCACCCGCCTCGCCGCACACCCTACGTCATACGGCGGCGACCTGGATGATGCAGAGCGGGGTCAACCTGTGGACGGCCGCTGGGTTTCTTGGAATGAGCGTCGAAATCCTCCAGCGCGTTTACGGCCATCATCATCCCGATTATCTCCGAGAAGCAACCGACGGCATTAGCTACGGCGCGAAACCTCAGGCAGGGAAAAATCGCTGGTCCGACAGACATCGGACCTAACGGTCGCTGCGGTACAACAGCGCGGCCAGAACATCCTGCCGCAATCAAATTATTCCTCTAACTACTAACCCGGAGTTTCAAAATGAAAGGTACCTTCTTAGCCCGCGATTTCAAGCTCGGAGCCCGCTTCGAGCAAGCTACGCAAGGCTGCAGCACCGGGAACGTGATGATTCACGCCGCCTACGTTCTGATGCATGCAATCGAAGACGAACTCGCTTCCGACCTAGTACCGAAGGCGCGTAAGAAACGCATCGATGCACTGCGTTCAGAACTGAATCGGGTAATTCTGGGTGCGCCTGGCGACCGAGCGCACCTGATTCGGTTTAGCTCGCCCGAGCTTCGTGAAATGCGAGCTCAAGGTCGGCTACCAACCGCTGAAATTTTTCCCTTCAAGCGCTAGGGTTCAGTCTCACGGTTGCGGCTCCCTCGGGTCATCCCCCAGCCAAACCCCACTGCGCTCTATCTCGATGCCTCCTCCTCCAGGATCGCCCGGATACATAGACCTGCGTACTGCTTCACCTGCGCCAGTTTTAGGTCCTTGGGACCAACAAGCGCGGCAAACTCCTTACCGATAGCGGCCACAGGCGGCTCGCCCTCCACGGCCGCACCAACCAATGCCGTCCGGCTTTTTGTGCTTCCCAAGAACTCGACACTTCAGACCCGTGGAAGCCGCGGGTTGCCCGTTGGGCGCGAACCATAGACATGGACACTGCCGATCCTTGACACCGTTCTCATGTACCTTACATGAGACACATGCGAACCTACCTCTAACCTTGTCGCCCAACAATGCCTTCCGATCAACAGAATGTCACTGAAGACACCCCTATCCGGCTGGCTGTCGCCGCAAAAATCGCATTCCCCGACGGATCGATTGGCGCGTCCGGACTTCGGCGGGAGGCGTCGAAGGATCATCTGACCATCGAGCGCATCGCCGGCAAGGATTTCACGACCCTACGACACATCAAGGAAATGCGTGAATTATGCTGCGTCGAAGCAAAGGAGCGCGTCTTGAACTTCGTCCGGAACGACGAAATCGCGACGGCAAGCTCACCCATCAGGCGACCTGGCGCATCCGCGACGGCGACCGAGACACTGGCACCTTCGCTAAACCGTACCTTGGCGATATTCAGGAACATCAAGTTCGCGACCATGGCGCAAGCCCGGCCCGGCCTTGCCGACCGCTAAGCGCACTACCGCCGCGGCTGCTTGCGCACCAGTCGATGGAAGCGACGTGGCCTCGTCAGAGAAAACTTCGTCGAATTTAACGGCAGGGCGGTGAAGTCCGTGAAGACCGCGTTTAAGCACGCCGTTGAATTGGCAGAACTCGATCGAGCGTCGCCGCATACCCTACGGCACACGGCAGCGACGTGGCTGATGCAGGCCGGCTGCGACCTTTGGACCGCGGCAGGGTTCCTCGGCATGACGGTCGAGACCCTAGAGCGCGTTTATGGCCACCACCACCCGAACTACCTGCACGCCGCCACACAAAGCATCAGTTACGGCGGCCGCCTCCATCGTTCCCGCCAAAAATAAGGTAATTACCATGAATATCCCAAATGCAGACACGTCCGCCTCCCCCAAGCCATCCAAGTGCGAAATTCAGCTAACTGAACGGCAACATCGTTTATGCGCTGGTCAACTCGCTGATGACGACGATGTCGCTGTGTTCGTCTCGGCTGATCAGGTCGTCTTCCAAGTTGAGACGACCCAATCATTGCTGGTTACTCGCACGATCCGTCAGATCGGGACGGTTTCAGAAGACTTTACGTTCAACCTGCCCAAGCCCGTCTTTGACGCATTCAAGAAGGACCTGACAGAAGGTCTCCCTATCATTCACGAATCAGGCCAGGTTACGATCAAAAAGCGCGCGCTCTCGTTCCCGCTGGTGGGCAAAGCGCGTTTGAAGTCCTACACCGAACCAGTTGCAGAGCCGCACTTGACTGCGAGTTGCGGATCAAAAGCTCTTGGTAAAGCTCTCGACTTCTGCATTCCGTTTGCAAACGTCGTCGGCGCCAACAAGACAGGACGAATTTATTTCGACGGACCTGACATATACTCGGTGATCCCAAAGGTTGGCGCCGGTGTCGCCGAGGTCACCGCGATCAACTTCCCCCGAATGTGCGTAACGACCACTGCGGCAAAAAAGCTGCGCCGCGCTCTTGCTCACATGGAACCCACCGTCCAAATTTCGCTTTTCAAAGACCAAGTATCGTTTTCGGATTCCGCGACAACTTTGACTATTCCAACGACGCATTTTGGAACCCAATCTCCGGCGGCTATCCTCATGGCCGCCCAGCGTGCGCAAGGCGTTTTCGTTTCGCCGCGTGACGTGCGCAAAATCCAACTTCTGCACGGGATCCTAAAACGACCACGCAGAAAGGACGTAGTAAGTCTGACCCTCACCTATGCCTCCGGCGATTTGGTAGCTAAACTCGAGGGCTTCAACCGTATGGCTCCGGGGATATTATCGGAAGCGTCGTTGGTGGTATCTCAAGGCACGCAAAGCTGGAACGTCCTAGCTGCGCTTGATGGGTTTTTAAACGCAGACTTCGACGACCAAGGCGGCCCCATCACCATTGCCGGCATCCCCGACCAAGCACTTTGCATGTCTCAGACGTCAGAGGACGTTCGTCTCAATGCATTTGTCAGTTTGCTGCGGCCATGACGAACAATACGACCTCAGGAATGTGGGTGCGCTTCGCCGCCTGCCACGCCGATCAAATACTTGGTCAAACCGAAGTCACATCCTGGATCTCAAGCCAAATAAGAAAACGAAAGCACGCGCATGGCCTATTCTGTGGCCCGACAGGCGTCGGAAAATCGCGCGCGGCAGAAATATACGCACGCCAAATTCTCTGCGAGGAGGAGATTGGTGTGCGGCCGTGCGGCAGCTGCTCGGCATGCTGCTCGTTCCGCGACAAAGGTCGCCACGAGGCACACCGGCGAATCAATTGTAAGGACCCAATGTCCCTCGCCGATTTTAAGTCAGAAATAGAGAAGGTCGAACGGGGCTCAATATGGTGTCCTCGCCACGTTCTTGTTTTGGAGGAAGCACACCGCCTCGGCAACGCGCGATATGATGCACTTCTCGTACCGCTAGAACGAGAACCAATCAAGACAACCGTGATAATAACCACCACCGAACCAGACCGCATTCCGGAAACCGTTCAAGACCGCTTCGGACTTGTTCGCTTTAGATCAATTTCCGATGAGTGCGCTTTTGATGCTATCTGCCGCTTTTTGCGCAGCGAGGACGTCAAGTTCGACGTCGATGCCGTCTACAACCTAGTCAGCACAAGCAAAGGGTCACTGCGCCGCTCCTTATCCAGGATTGATGTGATTTACGACATTCATGGAGAAGTCCCGTCATCAAGCGAATTGCCCCACTCTGACGTTGTCGATTGCAACGCAGCAGCAACCACGATTGTAGCTATCCTCAACGAAGATCGTGCCAAAGCATTTCAGACGATCGACGGTTGGCCGTGCGCGCCAAGCAAGAAATTGGATACCATTCAGCGCGTGTTCTTCCATTTGCGCTTAACAAAAATTCAATGTCTTCATCCGGAAGATATCTTGATGCGGAGCCTCGCCGTGAGTGATGCCGACGCCATAGCTATTCGCGTCGCAGAGATTGCAAAAGTCCGTTCGCTTGGCGAACAGACTCTCTGGCAAGATGCAACTAAATACTTCGATCCTGAGACTGCCACGACAAACACGTCATTGAAGGCAAAACTGGACCGCTTCTGTGAGTTGCTAAATTGACTACTGATCCGCGATTCCTCAGCAAGGCACAAACTTTCAGTATTTGGAACGCTGCTTCATTCTCGATTCAGGAACTTGGTCAGCCCCTCAACATTGGCATCGAATTTGCGGCGTCAGAGGACGCGAAGGCAATCGCATCGAGCTTCGTGCACAACGTCAGTCAGAGAACTCGCGATTGGACATCCGGCACAGTTAAGCTGCCATGGATTATGATCTTGAACTCCCCTGGTACCGGATGGTCGACAGCCCTCGTGATCGCGGGCGTACCGAGTGGTACTCTTCCATCATTTCAGCAATGGTTCAATAAGCAGTCCGAGGTCGAAAGCGCCTCTGGCTGCACTATCATTCCACGGATTGGGGAAAGACCATTACAGCAGCATTTCAAACTGTTGAGCAAAGCAACTCAATCAACTGATCCAAATATATCAGTGCGCCTTGACGGCCGACGGGTGCGGTTGCTGGACTTAGTCTCGGCAAATGCACCAGGGCCGCATCGCTGGTTGCCTGTTAATGGCCGGCGACTGGAAATCGCGACCTGCATCGGTGCAACTGGCCGAAAAGCGGCCATCCTCGACGGGTTTCCTGCAATATCAGCCATCGACGACAAAGCATTTAGTTGGCTGAAAACCGGTTGGGAAGTCCAAGAGCACGAGGATAGAAAGTTAGCGCGCCTCTCACTACGAAAAGCCGAGGCTTTAATTTCGCAGAAATTCCCTCTTGGGGACGGCGCCTTAGTGGACTCAAAACGGGAACGAGAGCTGGAGGCGGCGCGTGTGCCATTCCGGAGTAGCCAGTGGGCGCGTGGATGGAAACCTTGGTGGCTAACTTGATCGAAATTTCGCTATAAGTCGCACGTTTTAGCCGTCATTCCGCACCTGACGAAAAAGACCAGGTTGATGCATGGATTTGAATGTATTGATATTTTTGCCACAATGTTTGAGCTACCGCGCAAACCGGGCGTTTTGACCGTTATAAATTGGCACGCGAGGGTTTTCTCCCGAATGCGCACGACGCAGGCCGTGGCGACACGAACCGCCTCTGAGTTTCCGTCGGACCCGAATTTTCAGTCTGCCGGTTAAAGGTTCGCCGAGAGCCATATGCAGTAGACTGGGACAGGGTAGCCAGGGCGCGAGGCTCTTTGACGATTGGTGAACTGCAAGACTATTACTGCATGGCCGGCCGAGCCGGCTGTGTGACAGCAGCCGATTATACTATATCCCCCATCCCCCATCACTGCTTACTACCACTTCACCTTCACCTACCACTTCACCTACCACTTCACCTACCACTTCACCTTCACTTACCCTTACCCTTACCCTTACCCTTACCCTTACCCTTACCCTTACCCTTACCCTTACCCTTACCCTTACCCTTACCCTTACCCTTATTCTCATCGCCAGGATCGCTATGCGATCTTGTAAAGTTAGTCCGTTACACAACGAATCCCTCCCGACACCAACGAGGGATTCTTTTATGTCGACCGCCGCTCTTGGCCGTGTGCCTTTCATACCCGAAGCAACGCTTCGCGCTCACAACGTCTTTGAATTCGGCGACGATAGGTTTCGTGCCGCGGCCCGTGCGCGACAAGCCCTGCTCCGTGAAGCCAACGGCTGGCCCATGGGCATCTGGTCGCCGGACAAGGAGCGCTCTCGACCGCGCGAGGTTGGTTCATACCTCGCGGAGGACCACAACGACGCCAACTTCGTCACCCCGGAGGTCGCGGCCCTTGCTCGTCGCGAAGTCGCGTGGCGCGAAGACGACGCCCTCATTGACACCGACCGCCTCTACCGGAACATGCTTTCATCCATGCCGGCGGCATTTAATATTGCCGGCCCGCTTGCTCTTAACCCCCGCCTTGCTACGGCCGTTCTCCGCCGCCTCGCCCCTGGCTTCGTTCATAAGGCGCAGGCTACTCTCTTCGAACACTCACCGGCTCGACGCCATCCGGCCTTCACCAACGATCGGTCGGCATTCGACGTCTTGTTCAAAGTCACTACCACCGCCGGCGAACACGGTTTTATTGCCGCAGAGTACAAATTCACCGAGACATGCCATGAGCAGCCCGCTCGCCTTCGTCCCCGCTACGACGAATTATCGCGCCTCTCCACCCTCTTCATCGAGCCGGACCACGCCGACCTTCGCGCCGCGCCCCTTCAACAGATCTGGCGGCAGCACCTCCTGGCCTTCGCTATGGTTCATAACGGGCTCTATTCCGCCGGCCGCTATGTCCTCATCGCCCCGACCCTGAACCGCGCTGTTCAAGATGCAGTCGCCCTCTACCGCAGCCACCTCCTGCCCGGAGGTATCGTCCCATTCGATTTCATCTCATTCGAACAGTTCATTGAGGCCATCCACCGGTCCGGCGCCAAGGACATCGCCGCCCTTCTTCATGAGCGCTACCTCGACTTCAGCCCGGTCGATGCCCTCATCACCGGTCCGCAGTCATGACCGGCACATGCACCGAAGCCCTCACGCCCGTGGCATCTGCCGCGGGGCCACCCCGGTTCATCCAACGCTGCTCACACTGCCATTCCGAAGACGTCGTCCGTGATGCGTGGGCTTCTTGGTCCTTCGAACGACAGGAGTGGGAGCTCGGTCAGACATTTGACCATGCCTACTGCGAGGCCTGCGAAACAGACTGCACCATCGAAACCGTGCCTGCATCCGAGCCTAGCTGACACCGCACACTTCCCGCACGCAAAGACATTCATTCCCGCGGCGTCAATCGCACCCCAACATGCCCCTGATACGACTGCATTCGTGGAGACAGCCTCTTGCAGACTGTGCAAGCGCCAAACACCGCCGCCATTCGTCAACTGAACGACCAATTCCGACGATCGCTCATGGGAGGCCGGATCCTCCTAACGCCAGGCATTGCTGAACTGGACGAGCCGACGCGCGAAGAAATCCTCCGCCAGATCGTCGAGTTCCAAAACTTTAATGAGGCGAACGACCCTCACGGCGAACACGACTTCG